>CAITEL010000110.1 GCA_903891375.1 uncultured Neisseriaceae bacterium | reverse complement strand
CCGGCGCGTTTTTGGCGGTGCAGGTGTCATTATATGTGTCAATAACAACATTTGGAGTAACTCTTAATGGTGGTATTATCTCAATGCTACTCTTTGTTATAGTAACCTTAGCACCTAATTTTGTTAACTCATTATACATAGCCTGCAATCTATCTGTTTCTTTTACTTTCCAGCTCTGCACTCCAGAAATAATAGTCACACCTTCTGCAAATAAAGCAAGCGTCGCTAATGTCATTGCCACATCTGGCATATCATCCATATTAATTGTAATGCCACGCAATGAGTTATGCGCTACTGTTATCGTATTTTCAGAGCAATTCACATTAGCACCCAATAACGCTAAAACTCCAGCAAAATTTTTATCGCCCTGCAATGACTTATCCCCTAGATTATTTACCGTTATATTGCCACGCAATGCCCCCATGGCCAAGAAATAACTAGCAGTGCTGGCATCTGGCTCAATAGTATAATTACATGCTCTATAGCTATGATTATCCTCAACCGTATACCTATTACTATCACGACCAATTACACCATCAAACATTTTTATTAAATTAAGCGTAATATCAATATACGGTTTAGAAATTAGCTCATCAATTACTTCAACCACTATTTTCTTTTGTATCAATAGCATTGCCATTAATAATGCAGTTAAATACTGACTGGATGTCTTACCACTAATTTTAATTAACGGTGCTTGGTTATACTTAAATGGTTCAATCTTTAATGGTGGGTAACCTGATTTTTCTAAATAACTAATATTAGCTCCTATATCATTTAAGGCTCCGACTAAATCAGAAATTGGGCGCTCTTTCATCCGAGCAATACCCGTTAAAATATACTCACCATCCATAACAGCCAATATCGCAGTTAAAAATCGAATAGTAGTCCCCGAATTACCACAAAATATTTCTGCTTGTTTAACGGGAAACACACCATTACATCCATAAATTTTATATGAAGCACATCCATTTGATTCACTTAACTTTTCAAATTTAACACCCAATTTTATTAGAGCTTCAAGCATTAAAACCACATCTTCTGAAACACATGGTATATTATTTAAAACACTTTCTCCATTTGCTATAGCGGCTAATAGTAGCACTCGATTAGCTATACTCTTAGAGCCTGGTAAATTTAGTGTAGCAGATAAATCGCTGGTTACTGCATCCAATTTAATATCCGACATGTTATGCTATTTCCTCCTAGTTGCAAATTCCATAACTCTATGATTTGTAACTTAATTATATATTTTATTTCGTAAATAGTGATCCATAATCACCAATGCTGCCATAGCATCGACAACAGGAACAGCTCGTGGCAACACACATGGATCATGCCTCCCCTGTGCTGCGACTTGTACAGTTTCTTTATATACATTTAACGTGGTTTGTTCTTTACTAATCGTAGACACTGATTTAAATGCTATACGACAATAAATATCTTCACCATTAGAAATGCCACCTACAATACCACCAGCATGATTTGTTTTCGTAGAAACACCGCCAATGCTATTCAACTCTAAAGGATCGTTATGCTCACTACCTAATAATTCAATACCAGAAAAACCAGAACCAATCTCAAACCCTTTAACTGCATTAATACTTAACATGGCTTTACCTAAATCTGCATTTAATTTATCAAAAACTGGCTCACCTAAACCTACAGGTACATTTTTTATTAAACAACGTATTACCCCACCAATTGAATCACCATTTAATTTAACATCTTCAACAAATTCAATCATTTGTTGTGCCATTGTTATATCTGGGCAACGGATAATATTAGATTCTATGGCATCCATTGTTACATCATTCATCTGAATATTAGCTCTAAATTTACCAACCTGCTCTACATAACTTAAAATCTCAATACCTAGCTTGGTTTTAAGATATTTTTTAGCAATTGCTCCTGCCGCCACCCGTGCTAAAGTTTCTCTTGCACTAGCTCTTCCGCTACCTCGATAATCACGAATACCATATTTCATTAAATACGTATAATCAGCATGTGATGGGCGAAAAACTTGTTTTAATTCTGAGTAATCCTCCGACTTAGCATCATGATTATATGCCAACATTAAAATTGGCGTACCCGTTGTTTTACCTTCAAACAAACCAGACAAAATGTGAATAGTATCTGTTTCTGCTCTCGGTGTAGTAATTGAACTTTGCCCTGGTTTTCTTCGATCTAACTCTTGTTGAATTTCAAATTCAGAAATTACAATACCAGATGGACATCCATCTAATATAACCGCAACAGCACCACCATGCGACTCTCCACAGGTGGTTATCTTAAACATTTGGCCAAATGAGTTCCCTGCCATTTTTATAATCCTTTTAATTTTGAATTGATCTAGACTGGCTCACTATTAAATCAAAAATAGTTTCAACAAATTGTGCTGATATATTATAT
This sequence comes from uncultured Neisseriaceae bacterium, assembly GCA_903891375.1. GTDB lineage: Bacteria > Pseudomonadota > Gammaproteobacteria > Burkholderiales > UBA11063 > Aquella. The sequence goes on along the minus strand of CAITEL010000110.1, from coordinate 2,520 downwards.
TTTTTGCTTAATTGCACATGATAATCATGTAGCATTTGTTCTCTGCTTTTATCTAACACGTCAATCCCATGTCGTTTCTTATATTCTCCAATTTGTTTTGACACTTGATGACGCTTAGCAATAGCCGCTATAATCTCATCATCAAGATTATCAATGATATTCCTAAGATGTGCAATCGGTGTATTTTCCATGTCCAAGCTCTTTAAAAATATTTTCTATTAGTTTATATCCAGAGTCATTAGTCATGCTTAGTATTGATTCTGGATGAAATTGTACCGCCCAAATTGGTATACTCTTATGCTCTATTGCCATAATTATCCCATATTCAGACATCGCAGTCACCGATAAACAATCTGGCAGTGTATTCTTATCGGCATAAAGAGAATGATACAGCCCTACTTTAAAATCCTTATTTAGGTTTTTAAATATCTTTGCCTCTGCAGTAGTTATATTTACACTTTTACCATGCATTGGATAATCTAGAACTCCAAGAGTTCCTCCAAAGTACTCAACAATACCTTGCAAACCTAAGCACACACCAAAAATTGGTACTTTATATTCCAATAACATTGCTATCGTTGCATGAAGATTAAAGTCACTTGGCCTACCAGGCCCTGGTGATAAAACCACCAAATCTGGCTTTAAATTATTTAATTCTTTCTTAGTAAAACCATACCTCCATGTAGTTACAGTAGCTCCATTTTGACTTAAATAATTAGCTAAAGTATGCACAAAAGAATCTTCATGATCTATTAGCAATACGTTTTTTCCTGCTCCATACTTGGTTGTTTCTATTGTATTAACATAACTATCATTATTAGTGTTAATCGCATCAATTAATGCTGATGCTTTTAGCCTAGTTTCCACCTCTTCTTCTTCGGGAACAGAATCATACAGGAGCGTTGCACCTACTCTAATTTCTGCAATTCCATTTTTTATTCTCACCGTTCTAATCGTTAACCCAGTGTTCATATCTCCATTAAATCCAAAGGTACCAATAGCACCACCATACCATAATCTAGGTGTTTTTTCATGTTTTTCTAGAAACTCCATAGCCCATAATTTCGGTGCCCCAGTCACGGTTACTGCCCAAGCATGAGATAAGAAAGCATCTAGCGCATCAAACCCATCTTTTAGCTCACCATCAACATGATCTACCGTATGAATTAACCGAGAATACATTTCAATATGTCGCCTACCTATAACTTTCACACTCCCTGATTTGCATATTCTAGATTTATCATTTCTATCCACATCGGTACACATCGTTAATTCTGCATAATCTTTTTTCGAATTTAATAGCTGTAAAATCTGTTCTGAATCTGCAATTGAATCTTTACCTCTAGCTACAGTACCAGAGATTGGACAAGTTTCTACTCGATTACCAGTAACACGAACATACATTTCTGGTGATGTCCCCACCAAGTACTCCTCTTCTCCTAAATTCATCAAAAAGCTATATGGCGATGGGTTAACTTTTACTAATTTATCAAAAACTTCTGATGGCGTTTGAGAACAACCATTATAAAAAGTTTGACCAGGAACAACTTCAAATAAATCCCCACGTTTAAAATAATTTTTTGCTTCTTTAACTATGTTGGCATATTCGTTTGGTGCATGGTCCGAATAAAGCGTAATTACAGAATTACCAACATAATCAACACTCACCCCATCACGAAGCAATCCATTAGTCGTTAAACCATGTATATTAAAATCATATGTATATAAAATTGAGGTTTCTTTTCGATGATCCACCACAAGAATCTCATCAGGTAAATATAATACTAAATCACGTTGATTATCCTCACGCTTTACACAACGCTCAATATCTTCAAATTGAAAAGCCAAATCATAACCAAATGCACCATATAGTCCTAGGTATTTTTCCTCTTCGTCACGAAACAAATCAATGATTATTCTTAATATTGAAAATATTGATGGTTGTTTACTCCGTTCTTCTTCATTAAATCTTTTAGTTTTCTATTTTATTTCACAGCTATATTGTCTTTCCGTACTATTCATCTGTGTAATTATATCTAATTTACTGATTTCATCACCAAGAAATTTAACTAATATCTCCCCTCGTTGATTAAGCGCATCCAAGAATATACAATTTTTTCTCACTGTTATTTGCAATGGTGGATTTACAAAACCAATATCCCAACGGGTATACCTGCCTGGGTATTCAAAATTAGATACCAGTAACATTCCTTTATTCGTATTAAGTTTAGGTGCTAAATTTTTCACGCCTTCCGCATAATTCATTTTTTTGATTACTTTTATTATTTCAATGTTACCCTTATTTTTATATTCTACCATTTTACTCACCTTATCTACTATTCGCTAATTTTATTAACAATTCTTCGGTTTGTTCAAAGCTAATACACGGGTCAGTTATTGATAGACCCCCCATATCAATTTGCCTACCCTCAACCACATCTTGCCGTCCACTTTTAATAAAACTTTCTATCATGAATCCTTTCACAATATTCTTTAAATGTGGATTCTGTTTTATGGTTT
>CAITEL010000109.1 GCA_903891375.1 uncultured Neisseriaceae bacterium | reverse complement strand
CTGATATATCTATCTTTTTTGTTGGTTTCAACATACCTTTTTTGTACTACCATTTGTTTAGTTCTAATGCTTTTCTTTTTCTTGTATTCAGGAGTTTCATTTAATCTTACCTGAATTGCTTCAATAGCACTTTCAAAGCCTCCATGAGTTGCTACAAAATCTCTAAAAGCCTTGGTTAGTAAATCTACAGATATATCAAGGTATTTTTTAGCGTCTTTACTGAATATCTTTGGAACTTTCTTCATTCTATACTATGTTTAGAAAATATATTTCTTTAAATAGGCACCTGCCGTTACCCCACCCAAGACCAAGGCGCCCTCACCTGGGCTGCCTGAATAAAGAGAATAGAAGAGAGACCACGTCCGGCCATGCCATGGCCGCCAGCGCGGCGGGGAGGGATGGGAGGGGGGGTAGGAGGGTGGTGGAGAGACGTGGCAGGGAGGGGGTGGGAGAGGGCAAGGCGGGGGGGGCCAAGGTGGGGCAGCCCAGCACGAGCACTGCCATGTAGACCATGCCGGCCAGGGACACAGCACAGAGCGAGAGGGGATCCAGCGCCAGCGTGCAAAGGGCCGACAGGAACTGGTGGGCCTAGCACAGCAGGGCGAGGGGGGGGTCGTGTGGCAGAAGGAGGGAGATGAGGGTGGCGTGTATGGAGATCATCAGCAAATCGTTGAAGTAAAGCATGAAATTAAAGTAGAAAGTAAAACGATTTTTTACAGATTTAAATAGTACCTTATTTTCATGATATATTGATACTAATTTATGGGTAATTTGAAATTCAATTGCTTCCTCCATTGATTTTTTTATAATTGATGATGAATAGATATTGCCTTTTTTGAAAAATGTAGTATCTTCTGTTTCTACTGAATATAAACCTTATTCAATATCATCTCCTTCATTGTAAATTTCCATATTATCATTAAAGTCTAATTTAATCCAATCTTCAATCAGGTTATACATAACAGAAATGTAGCATTTAATAATATCAAAAGCAGTTGTATTTTGATTGTCTAATAACATTTGATTGACTTCTTGTAATAAACCACCAAATGCCCTATCTTTTCAGCCTTAATAATTTGTTAAAAACTTCTGGATTTTGAGATGATTTTGGTAGTACTTTAATAGTTTCTTCTATAATTTTTTCAATTAGTCCTCCTAATGATTGTCCATTATATTCAATTCCCATAGTTTCAGTAAGTTCTTGTTTAGTTCCACATTTTGATTAATAGAATATTGGTTAAATTTTTCCAATTAAAAGAAATGATGTTTTTATCAATGATAAGTTTTCCTAATTCAGTCATTGGTTCAGTATTTTCTAAAACAATGATGTCATTAATGGGTTGTTTTACTGTTGTATTATTTGTATGAGTTACAATTAAATCACTTGATGAATTAGCAATAGAAATGGTTTTTAAAAAGGATTTCTTTTATCTTCTGGTATTGTATAAAAATGGTTATTACTTAATTTAAACATCATAGAAGGAGCATGTCTATTTCTTCCTTCTTTATCAGTTATTTGATATATTTTAAATACTTTATCACCATCATTTAAAGCATACATAGAAATTTTATGTTTCATACAAAATTTCATTATTTGTAATGTATCAACACCAGGGCCAGTAATTGAACAATCCTCGTCTTCAAAAGTTTTTAGAATATTATTAAAAGAAATTCATAATTACAAAGAGAGTTTTAAATTCCTTTAATGTCTTTATAATGGTGAATTATATAATCTAATACACATTTTCCTGTTTTTGAATCCCATTCTTGATTGTCATGCCCATCTAACATACAGGCAGAAGCATCTTTCATTTTAATATTTTCTAAATTTGTTCCTTTATTCACTTTCTGGATACTATAGTCAAATTTAGATGTTTGAGTACTTAATACATACTTATCTGTATTTGCTAATTCTATTCTTTGTTCTTCAACAATTTGTTTTCAATTGTATCATCAGTATCTTTTTTAGAAAAAACTTTATCAAATCTAATATTTTCAGTTTTTATTTGACTATCCAAATATGTGACAAATTTTCCTTTATGCCTATTAGATGTTCCTTCTGGTTTAACTCTTTTACTTCTTTCTACTTTAATTTCATGCTTCACACTCAATATTACTGATATATCTATCTTTTTTGTTGGTTTCAACATACCTTTTTTGTACTACCATTTGTTTAGTTCTAATGCTTTTCTTTTTCTTGTATTCAGGAGTTTCATTTAATCTTACCTGAATTGCTTCAATAGCACTTTCAAAGCCT
>CAITEL010000108.1 GCA_903891375.1 uncultured Neisseriaceae bacterium | reverse complement strand
AGGTTTGATCTGGGTTATATTGCAAGGTGAGTATTCTGCCAGAAAAACTACTAAAGATATATCTAATATTTACGTTAAAAATAATCAAGGTAATTTGGTGTCAGTTGCGAGCCTCGTTACAAGTAAATTTTATAAATCACCAAAGATGGTTGAGCGTTTTAATGATTATCCAGCCACACGGGTAATTGTTATACCTAATTCAGGTTATAGCTCAGGGGATATTATGAAAGTCATCGTTGATGAAATGCAAATTTCGATGAAAGGTTATGACTATGAATGGGTTGGTACTAGCTATATGCAGACGAGATCGCAAAAAACTTCTAGTATAGCGTTTGTGTTTTCTTTAGCAATGATATATTTAGTATTGTGTGCATTATACGAAATGTGGCGCTTGCCGTTAGTGGTTCTTATGGGTATGCCATTTGCACTATTTGGTTCTGGGGTTATGTTATTGTTACGTGGGCAACCCAATGATTTATATTTCCAGATTAGCTTGATTACATTATTAGGTTTATCGGCAAAAAACATTATTTTATTGATTGAGTTTGCCTTAAAGCATTATAATGCAGGGTTTAGTTCACGGGAAAGTGCATTATATGCATTAAATTTACGCTTTAGACCAATTTTAATGACCACCATCACGTTTATTGTTGGGGCATTACCCTTAGTTTTTGCCACAGGAGCTGGGGCAAATGCTGAACATTCGGTAGGCACAGGTATTATTGGTGGCATGTTAGGTTCGGTTATTTTAGGTACGCTGGTTGCGCCGAGTTATTTTGCGTTAATTATGAAAAATTACCCCCGTAATTCGAGCTAACAAGCTTATGTATATTTTTATTTTTGAAAAAATCAATTGAATAAAATTGTAATAATAGTAGTATTAACAATCGATTATAGTGGATTTTGCACAATTTCATTGCCGTTTTACCCCAGATATGCGGTAAAACCCAATTTGGGAGTATGATAAATTTATGGACATGTTATTATGAATTATCAATTTACTGCTTTACTACAACAAGTGATAGAGAGATTAATATTTGAATTTAAACATGCGCAGGAAATATATTTTTCAGCACAACATAACAACAAATTAATTCATGCTGGTGAATTTGGAGTATGCAGAGAAAATATTTTAAAAAAATTTCTTAAAATATTTATTACAGAACAGCATGGAATTGGAGCTGGATTTATAATTGATTTTAATGATAATTGCAGTACACAAACGGATATTGTGATTTATGATAAAAAACAATCAATAAACCTTGAAGACGAAGATAATCGTAGATTCTATTTAAATGAAAGCGTTGTTTCAATTGGTGAAGTAAAATCTAATCTTGGTAAAGAAGAGTGTAAGAAATCACTAGAGAATCTTGCTAAGGTTCTCACCGCAACCCCCTATTTAATTATATAAAATTACGGACAACACACATTACTTCTTTCAGGTTTACAACCTTGATTTGGTCGATAGTCAACAATGCACGCATTTGTCTTAGGCTTGTCGTTACATTGTTTTAATGAATATATTCCATAAGAAATTTTTTCATTGTTTGAATAAGTTATATTTTGGTTTATTAAACTTATAGCATATTGTTTTATATCTTCAGAAACCTTAAATGAATTGACAAATTCTATCTTTTTTTGCTTATCGGTTATATTCTTATCTTCAATAGATTTCAGAAGAAACATCATTAATTCAGTTTCATTTTGAGTCTGTGGATTGAGAAGATTATCATTTTTATTTTGTGGATCATTAGCCCATTTTGAGAATTGCTGTTCAGCATTAGGTATCTTTGAAACTTGAGTATTAGCTACAGATAAAGAAGTTAATATAAGTAAAGTAATCAATAGTTTTTTCATAACTCCCTCGAAAAAAAGTTATTTATATAAGGTCAATACTCATAAATTGAGTATACTAACTACATTGTAGCATATTCAAATCCGCACCCTCAATTTATTTTTAGCTCACGCTAAAAAATCATAAAATAACTACAAATATTTTATTATATTTTAAGCTCCTGTTGAGTTACTAATTCTTCAATTTCTATTTGTATTTTTGTTTAGGTTTTATGTAAATATTTTTTTCTTTTCCTGTTTTTGGATCGACATCTTTACGTATAAATGTAGGTTTAAAAGTAAAATGAATAGGGGTTTCTCGGTTACAACCCCCACAAGATCTTTTGTTGAGTCCCAAAGTTTTCGGCCTGTTTCAATTCAACTTGAACAAAGTACGCAGTCGATAAATTGTCCATCATTTCTATTAACAGCAATCCATATCCAGCAATATTTTTTTGAGCCAACATATATGTATGCATCTCATCTAATTCTGTGACAATTGCTGGTTTATCATTTCGGTGGTTTTATGAGTTTTAATGGCTCGTAGAGTTATAATAGATAATTTTAAAAAGAACTTAGCGTTTTATGGTAAAATATCATATGGCAAATAAAATAACCCCATAGCATGATCCATTTGCAAGAAAATTTCTAACTGACATTGATGTTGCAAAGGATTTTTTAACAATATATTTGGCTCCAGAAATATTAGCAAAATGTGATTTAAACTCATGAAATTCATGCATTGCTATCAGGACCCAGTTACGGTTCGTGTAACCATCGACCACTTCCTTTGAATCAATGGGACTAGAATAGGTTTAAGCAACAATCTTCATTAACTATAGTTTTGTGTAAATTATCTATTTTGGCTTTGCAAGGGTTTACATGAAAATAAAAACTAGCAATGAGTTGTAAGGAATCATCGCTCTTTAGAGCGGTGAGGAAGTCAAGGTTAATGTAATATGAATAAACACCAACTAATAATTGCGAATGTCACCAAAGAATTTGATGTAATACATGTAGATAATGCTACCTTATCTACCAAATCAATAAAAGCCACTAATGATATTGATGCAATTAAAACATGGCTTACAGAGTTTGTAGATAGTAAAAACACCTTTATTTCTTATCGCCAAACAGCAGAGAGATTCCTTTTATGGTGCATGGATAATAATTATGCTCTTGCAAATATAACCCGTGAGGATATTCAGGATTATCAAATATTTATTAGTTCACCCACACCATCAGATATTTGGTGTGGACCATCTAAACCTCGTGGGCATGCAAATTGGCGACCTTTTGTAAAAGGCTTATCACCATCAAGTATTCGCTTAAATTTACAAATTTTAACAACAATGTATAGTTATCTGGTGCATAGCGGTTATTTATATAAAAATCCATTTAGTTTGATTAAGCGAAAATCTAATCTTGTGAGTAATAAAAGTGTAGAACGTTACTTAACGCATAAGGAGTGGGGCTATGTATTGCAGTTTTTAGAAAATATGCCAAAAAAGACTATTGTTCAAAAACGAACTTATGAACGAACTACGTGGGTTTTTACGCTACTATATTTAACGGGATGTCGACGTAGTGAGATTGTGAATGCTAAAATGAGTGATTTTACAAATAAGCATGAGAATTGGTGGTTAAAGGTTATTGGTAAGGGTAATAAATATGGTGAAATCCCAGTTACTAATGATTTATTGTTAGCATTAATAAATTATAGAAAATCACTAAAATTGTCGGATTATCCAAGTGTAACTGAGTTAAATATTCCGATTGTATGTAGTATAAAACTAAATAATGGTGCCCTCGTTCCGATAACTGACTCGATGTTATATAAAATCATAAAGATCACGTGTAACGAAATAGCAAATTTTGTTAAGTTAACGGATCCAGCCTCAGCTTTTGTTATTCAAAAAGTTTCTACTCACTGGTTAAGGCATACATCAGCGACACATCAAGTAGATGCTGGTATTGACATTCGAGTAGTGAAAGAAAATTTGCGCCATAGCATGTTAGAAACAACCATGAAATATCAACATACAGAAGCAGATAGTCGACATAACGAAACTAATAAAAAATTTGGTATAAAAGATAAGTAAACACAATTACAATTTCTACATTTTTTAGTTCACAAATTGCAAATATTAATTCAACACCAAAACGCAACAACCTATCTTTATGTGTTAAAACTAAACGACCTACCTCATCTCGAAGCACTGACTTAATTAACTTGGTTAGTCCTTTTTTGTAGTAATTCATTCCTGATCCAAGATCTGCAATTACTTCAAAAGTTCATCCTTGTGAAGCACAAGCAATTCCTACTTTTTAAGTTGGTTGATTTTTCAGATGTGTTTAGTCATACAAAACTAGCGATGAGTTGGTAGTCAAATACTCTTCGATAGCCAAATTTGCTAACCTATCTACATTCTCATTACCTTTATGTCCGTTATGTCCACGTACCCAGTGCCATTCTATGGTGTGTTTATTTGCAAGTTCGTCTAATTTTTTCCATAATTCAATATTTTTAACATCTTTCCAATTGCGTTTTTTCCAGCCAATAATCCATTGAGTAATGCCTTTTTGTACATATTGTGAATCAGTATATAGATTAATTTCACAATGTTTCTTTAAACATTTTAAAGCTTCGATAGGGGCCATTAGTTCCATTTGGTTATTGGTGGTATTTTCTACAACTCCAGATATTTCTTTGGTATTACCTTTGTATTCAAGAGTTGCGGCCCATGCGCCAAGTCCAGGGTTGCCTTTACATGCACCGTCAGTGTGTATTATAACTATTTCATTTTTCATTTTGTGTGGGTCTTTGCCATGTGTATTGAGTTTGTTCGAGTATACTTGTTCTGAATTTTGGTGACAATTTTAAATCACTAAGCTGTGGTTTAGATCTAATTATAGTCGGTGTAATTAGTTCTTTGCTAGCTATAATTGCGTAACTATTGGCGAAAGTTGGGAGCCATCTGTCGCCAATTTTGTCCATAAATGATAATTTGGCTAAGATTTTAGCATTATTAATTGGGGGGCGAAATCCAAAGAATTTACCACCTTCAATGAAGAAATTAAGGGTATTTAGTTGTTGTTTTAATGTATTTAAACTTATAAAATTGGTATTTTTAATAGCGTTCTCTCTACGTAGAAAGATTTGAAAAAATGAATTTTTATTAAAGCTGGTAATAATAATTTTACCATTAGGAATCAGCACCCGATAACATTCTTGGAGTAAATGATGATAATTAGGAGTGAATTCAAGTATATGTGGGCACACAATTAAATCGATACTATTATTTGCAAATGGCAGAAACGATAAAGAGGCTTTTATATCATGATCTAAAACATAATGATTGGAGATTTTACTTCCTTGTAAAAAATTAATTTCGGGTAAGCCGATTTGTAGTGAATAATAGCCAAACACACGTGGTATAATATTATGGTAAAATACTCTTTCGTAATGTAGAGTATATCTTCCAATAGGGCTTAACAATAACCAATTTTGAAAATCATCTAATTTAACCATGATAACAATAAAACACCTTAAAGCTTTTAACGACAATTATATTTGGCTAATAATAAAGGGTAACGAGGTAGCCGTGGTCGATCCTGGCCAATCACTCCAAGTGATTAATTATATCACAGAACACAGGTTAGAGTTAAAATCAATATTAATTACTCATTCACATCATGACCATATTGGTGGAGTTGGTGATATTATAGATTTTAAAAATGTGCCAGTATATCGAAGTAATAAACATGTTAAAATACCATACTCGAATATGAATGGGTATAGTGGTGAGGTGTCGGTTATAGATGGTGACACCATTGAGGTTTTACCTGATGTATTAGCTAAAGTTATTGCAACAGCAGGACATACTTTGGATGGAGTTAGTTTTCTCGTTGATGAAAAACACTTGTTTTGTGGCGACACTTTATTTTCTGCTGGTTGTGGTAGGGTTTTTACTAAAGATTATGCTTTAATGTATCAATCATTACAAAAAATCAAGAAATTAAATCCCGAAACATTAATCTATCCAGGACATGAATATACACTAAACAACTTATTTTTTGCCAAAGCTGTTGCACCCAATAATCTTGATATTTTACAACATATTGATGAGATTAAAGGAAGGTTAGAGACGAGAGGTATATCCATACCAACCATGCTTGCCACAGAAATAAAAATAAACCCATTTTTACGCTGTAATGATAAAGACATTCAGGGTTTTTCTTTTCAATTAAATCCAGAAATTAAAACCGAGTTAGATTGTTTTATTACACTCCGCAACTATAAAGACAATTATTAAACGTTACTATACTTAAAATTTATTACTTAAAGAGAGATATGCAAGATAATATTACTAACCCCACAATTTCATTATTGAAAACCCCTCCACACTCAATAGAGGCGGAGCAAATGCTTTTAGCATGTATCTTAATTGATGAAAGTTCTTATATCGACATCGCTGGTATTGTGCATGAGGGTAACTTTTATCGTAAAGAACATCAAATTATTTTTACGCATATTACTAAATTAAAAACCCAGTATCGAAATATTGATGCGGTTACATTGGCTGCTTCATTAGATCAAGAAAAACAATTAGATTATATTGGTGGGCATGAATACATAAATAATCTGGTTGAAGCTACAAGTAGTTCGAGTAATATTCGGAGTTATGCGGAGATTATTCGTGAATGTTATATTTTGCGGGAGTTAATTAAAGCTGGTTCGGATATATCAGATACAGCATTTACACCGAATGGTCGTGATATTGATGTTATTTTGGATGAGGCTGAACAAAAAATATTTAGTATAAAAGATCTAAACACAACTAATCGACAGTTTGGTGATCTTAAAGAAATGCTAAACAATGTGATACAAAAAATAGTTGAGATGTCACAGCGAGAAGATAAAACTGCGGTTACAGGTATTGCTACGCATTATTATGAGTTAGATGGTTTTACCTCAGGAATGCAACGTGGCGAGTTAATTATTATTGCTGGTCGTCCAGGGATGGGTAAGACATCTTTTGCATTAAATATTGCAGAAAATGTTGCTTTAAAAAACAAACTACCAGTAGTGGTTTTTTCTTTAGAAATGACGGGGGAACAATTAGTTCAAAGATTATTAAGTTCTTGTTCTCGGGTAGACCAAAGTGCAATAAAGCGTGGGGATTTAACCCATGAAGATATGGATAATTTATATTTGGCGGTTGATGAATTGCGTAATGCACCAATTCATATAGCTGAGTCACCAGGTATTAATGTGATTGATTTACGTGCACGTGTACGTCGCTTGAAAGATCAAATTGGTGATTTAGGTTTAATTGTGATTGACTATGTGCAGATTATGTCGGCTTTAGGTGGGCGTAATTCAAATAGAGCTTCAGAATTAGCTGAAATCTCTCGTTCATTAAAAGCCTTAGCTCTAGAAATTGGAGTACCCATATTATTATTATCTCAATTAAATCGTGATGTGGAAAATCGTCAAGATAAACGCCCCAATATTGCTGATTTACGTGAATCTGGTGCATTAGAACAAGATGCTGATATAATATTATTACTGTATCGTGATGATTATTACGATCCAGAGAGTAAAGATAAAGGCTTGGCGGAAGTCAATATTGCTAAAAATCGTAGTGGTTCTACTGGTGTGGTTAAGCTTACCTTTGTGGGTAAATGTACTCGCTTTGAAAACCCATATTTAAATTATGAAGATGAATAAACTATCACAAAATAAAATTATCCAGATATTTGAGATATTTAAACAAGCTAATCCAGAACCAACGACAGAGTTAATATTTAAAACTCCGTTTGAATTGCTGGTGTCAGTGGTATTATCAGCACAAGCAACTGATGTTGGGGTAAATAAAGCGACAGCAAAGTTATTTAAAGTAGCTAATACGCCTGAGGATATTTTAGCATTAGACTTAGGAGGTTTAGAAGAATACATTAAAAGTATTGGCTTATATAAAACAAAAGCAAAAAATATAATTGGATTATGTAAAATATTGCTTGATAAATATAACTCTCAAGTACCAGATAGTTTTGAGCAATTGCTCGAATTACCAGGGGTGGGCAGGAAAACTGCTAATGTAGTTTTAAATACTTTATTTGGGCATAATTTAATTGCGGTGGATACGCATGTTTTTCGTGTTAGTAATCGTATTGGTCTTACGCATGGTAAAAATGTGGCAGAAGTTGAAACTCAACTCATGCAAAATATCCCAGTTAAGTATCAATGTAATGCGCATCATTGGTTAATTTTACATGGTCGCTATATATGTAAAGCCCGTGCGCCACAGTGTAGTGCATGTCCTATTAACAAATATTGTAATTTTTTTATTTTTTGAAATAATTTACACCTATTGCATTTTTTACTTCGTGCAGTGTTTTAGCTACGACTATCCGTGCATTTTCGGAACCTTTTTTTAAAATGTTCATAACAGCGCTAGAATCTTTTGCAAATTCTTTTCTGCTGGTGCGAATAGGTTCTAGAACACTATTTAAAACTTCAATCAAATATTTTTTTAGTACGACGTCACCTAATCCACCACAAGAGTAATGTTCTTTTAATTCGAGAACTTTTATTGCGTCCTTATCAAACGCATCAAGGTAGTTGAACACCATATTCCCTTCTATTTTACCAGGGTCAGATACTTTCAAGTGATTTTCGTCGGTATACATACTCATAACTTTTTTAGCAATGGTATCTGGCTCATCGGATAAAAATATAGCATTATTTAGTGATTTACTCATTTTTGCTTTACCGTCAAGTCCAGCTAGACGGGTAGTTGAGCTAAGTAAAGGTTTGGCATAAACCAATACCTCAGAGTACAATGTATTAAATTTTTGTACAATTTCATTCGTTTGTTCAATGATGGGGATTTGATCTTCTCCAACAGGTACTAATGTGGCCTTAAATCCTGTAATATCAGCAGCTTGGCTCACAGGGTAAGTTAAAAAACCAGCTGGTACGTTTTCATCATAGCCTTTTTGTTGCATTTCATTTTTGATAGTTGGGTTACGTTTTAGTCGTGCTAAGGTAACTAAATTGAGGAAATACATAGATAATTCAGCAAGTTCAGGTATTTGTGATTGTATAAATATTGTGCTAATATCTGGATTAATTCCTACAGATAAATAATCAAGTGCCACTTCGAGCACATTATTTCTAACTTTACTTGGGTTGTCAGCATTATCCGTGAGAGCTTGTGTGTCAGCTAACATCACGTATTGCTTATATGTGTGCTGTAATTGTACACGATTTTGTAAAGAACCAACAAGGTGTCCTAAATGAAGACATCCAGTCGGTCTGTCACCTGTTAATATAATATCATTCATAAATTTTTACCACGTTTGATGATTCCTTAAATAGACGACAATAATGCACCAGTAGTAATTATACCACAAATTTCTTATATAAACCATGGGTTCATTAGGTATGGAAGAGTATTTCTCCAGGTTGACAATTAAGTGCTTTACAAATTGACTCGAGGGTAGAGAATCTAATGGCTTTAGCTTTACCTGTTTTGAGGATTGATAGATTTTGGATGCTAATTCCTACAATTTCTGATAGTTCTTGAAGTTTCATTTTACGTCTAGCTAGCATAACATCAAGCTCGATTCTAATTGCCATGATGTGTATGCCTTAGATAACTGAGTTTTGCTCTTCTTGCAATTGATGTCCAATTAACATTACTTTAGCAATAAGAATAATAATAAAACCACTAAATAATGCTTCAATGTTAGGGAAGGAATAAGTGATCAGGATGTAACGGTGACCAGGTGGGTTGGATAATGTTGCACATAAAACAAGCAGTAGCCCGCTAAGTGGTTTAGCAATTAAACTATCAAATACGAAAACATAGCCAAGTAGTTTATACGAATAGCTATTTTTAAGGGTGAATACTTGATTTTTGCGATACCGTTTAAATATTTTGGTAAGGATCAGTAGTCCGAGGAAGAATGGCAACACACCAATCATGCTACCTACTAAGCCAATTAAACGGGTGGTCAAGGTTAAGGTGTGCGTAGCGATATCCACAACCCCATCAGGGTTTATTATGGTGTTGAACAAACCTATTTTAGAAACAAATTTGTTCACGAGTGTGGACTCGATCAGTAACCATTGACCAACTGTTATAATTGGTATTACTACTAAAAGTACATAGAGTAACAATAAAAGTAATGTGCTGCTCTTCTTGAGGGTCATCTTGTAAGGTTCTTTTTAACACTGACGGTATTATACCATAACTTTATTAACTTGCAACTTTTTTTTAACGATAATCGTTAATTATTTAATCCTAGTTACTAATTTTTGTTAAAATATAAGGTATAACATATTGATTTAATGAATATTATTCTCATTCAATGCTTATCAATATTTTTTTCATGTTTATCAATAAAAAATTATTTTTTATAAATTTTTTAACTAAACTGAAAAACTAATTCATATGAAACAGGCTAAACTATGGCAAAATAACGTAAGAAATAATTACTTTTAAGGTTATCTAGGTATGCAATATCGTGATTTACGTGAATTCATCACACATTTAGAAAATATAGGACAACTAAAAAGAATCAAAGAATATGTATCCCCACATTTGGAGATGGCAACTTTTTGCGAAAAAGTATTAAAAAATAATGGGCCAGCTATATTATTTGAGAATACCAATTTAAATACAAATAATAGTATTCCTGTATTAGGTAATTTATTTGGTACAACTAATCGAGTTGCTATTGCTATGGGGAAGAATAACGTTATTGAGTTACGGCAATTAGGTAAATTTTTGGCTGATCTTAAAGAGCCGCAACCACCCAAGGGTTTTAAAGATGCATGGGCTAAGTTACCTATTATAAAAGAATTGTACCACATGCTACCCAAGGTAATTAAAAATGCGCCAGTACACGAGGTGATAATTAATCAAGCAGATGTGGATTTAAATATGTTTCCTATTTGGCATTGTCATCCAGAGGATATTGCACCACTTATTACATGGGGGTTAGTGGTTACTCGTGGGCCAAATAAAAAACGACAGAATTTAGGTATTTATCGCCAACAAGTTATTGCTAAAAATAAAGTAATCATGCGTTGGCTACATCATCGTGGTGGAGCTTTGGATTATTTAGAACATTGTCGATTATATCCAGATAAAGCATATCCTGTTGCTGTTGTACTCGGTTGTGACCCAGCAACGATATTGGGGGCAGTTACTCCTGTTCCTGATTCTTTATCAGAATACCAATTTGCGGGGTTATTACGTGGTAGTAGAACCGAGCTAACTAATTGTTTACTTAGTGATTTGCAAGTCCCTGCTTATGCTGAAATTGTGTTAGAAGGTTTTATTTATCCAAATGAAAATGCTTTAGAGGGTCCGTATGGAGACCATACAGGCTACTATAATGAACAAGAAAAATTCCCAGTGTTTACTATTGAGACGATAACAACACGTAAAAACCCCATATATCACAGTACTTATACGGGTAAACCAACGGATGAGCCAGCAATATTAGGTGAAGCCTTAAATGAAGTTTTTATCCCGATATTACAAAAACAATTTAGTGAGATTGTGGATTTTTATTTACCACCAGAAGGGTGTAGTTATCGTATGGCAATAGTATCGATTAAAAAAAGATATAGTGGTCACGCTAAACGCGTTATGTTTGGCATTTGGAGTTATTTACGTCAATTTATGTATACTAAGTTTATTGTAGTGGTTGATGATGATATTAATGTTAGGGACTGGAAGGAAGTTATTTGGGCAATAACAACACGGGTAGATCCAGTACGTGATACGATTCTTATAAACAATACTCCAATTGATTATTTAGATTTTGCTTCACCAGTATCAGGTTTAGGTGGTAAAATGGGGCTTGACGCTACAAATAAATTTGTGGGTGAGACAGCTCGTGAATGGGGTAGAGTAATTATAAAAGATTCAGAGGTGGAAAAGAAAATGACTGACTTATATGATAGCTTGTTTATTTAGTATTTGTTGAGGTTTTTAAATGGTAAACATTATTGTAATGGCACATGCTGAAATTGCCAATAGCTTTGCTTATTGTGTTGAGCATATTTTATCTAAACGGATAAATAACTTACATATATTAGCAGTTAAAAAATCAGAAGATGTAGATAGTATTTTAGACAGAGCACATGAGTTTTTAGCGAAGATAGGTCATAATAAGGACATTTTAATTCTAACTGATTTATATGGAGCTACACCTAGTAATATTGCACAAAAATTATTGAAACCAGGTTCAATTGAGTTAATTACGGGCTTAAATTTACCGATGTTAATTAGAGCTATATCATATGCCGAGAAAGGGTTACAAATTTGTATCGAAAAAGCACTAGATGGTGCGGTATCAGGAGTTATACATATTGGAGGAAGAGTATGTTAATAAAAAAAATTGAAATTGTTAATAAGCTAGGGTTACATGCACGAGCTTCATCAAAATTAGTTGAGCTGGCAAATAGCTTTAAGTCTAATATTCTAATAGAAAAAGATATTAAACAGGCAAATGCTAAGAGCATTATGACGGTTATGATGTTAGCAGCAAATAAAGGTTCCTTTATTACTCTAAAAGTAGATGGTGCTGATGAGGAAATCGCTATGGCAAAACTTACGGATTTAATTGCAAACAAATTTGGTGAGTCAGAATAACTATGAGTGTTGCAATATATGGTATTGGTCTTGGTGGCGGTATTGCTATTGGTAATGCATATATCCTAGACAAAAATTTAGACGATGCTACTTCTCATTTGCTTGAAGATGATGAGATTGCTGATGAAATAATTATTTTTGAAGAAGCACTTCGTAAAACACGCCGTGAGTTAGAAGTCCTTAGGGTAAATATTCCACCTAATGCACCCGCAGAACTTGGAGCATTTTTATCGCTGAGTATTATGATGTTAGGTGATTCACAAATATCTCAAGCACCAATAACCATAATTAAAGAAGAATGTTGTAACGTAGAGTGGGCGTTGAAATTACAAGCAGATAGACTCGCAGCTAAATTTGAAGAAATGCAAGATGAATATTTAAAAGAGCGCAAGCACGACGTAGTGCAAGTTTTAGAAAGAATCTTTAAAAACCTTGATGGAAATAAGTTCGAATGGGAAAACACAGGTAAATTAGAGTACGGTATTTTAGTTACGCATGATTTGTCACCTGCAGATTTGGTGCATTTTAAAGATTCCAATTTTTCTGGATTTATAACTGAGGTAGGTAGTTTAACCTCACATACGGCAATTATTGGGCGTAATTTAGATATCCCATCTATTGTTGGGGCAGGGTATGCGCGGCAATTAATTCGAGATGATGAATTAATTATAGTTGATGGTGTACATGGTGTTTTAATTATAAATCCTGAGCCAGTGATACTTGCTCAATATAGAAAACTACAACAAGAATGGCTAAACTCAAAGGCTAAATTAAAACAAATTAGAAAAAATGAGGCAATAACATTAGATGGAATCAATGTTGATTTATTGGCAAATATTGAGTCTGGTGATGATGTTGATGAGGTAAAATATAATTATGCAAATGGAATTGGTTTATTTAGAAGTGAGTTTTTATTTTTAGCTAAAGAAAATCATTTGGCTGATGAAGAAGAGCAGTTTAGCGTATATCATAAGGTAGCTAAAACTATGCGAGGTTTACCTGTTATCATTCGTACAGCCGACCTTGGGGCAGATAAAAACCCAATGTGGAATTTTGAAAATCAAAATGAAGCAATGAATCCAGCACTTGGCTTAACAGGAGTTAGGTTATCTCTTGCCGAGCACGCATTTTTTAAAACTCAATTACGTGCGATTTTACGTGCATCGCATTATGGTGAAATTCAAGTTATGTTTCCGATGGTGTCGTCAGCTTCAGAATTAAAACAGGCCATGAACCATCTTAATTACGCAAAAGAAGAATTAGCGGCAGAGGGGATGTCGTTTAACTCAAATATTAAAATTGGGGTAATGATTGAAGTACCGTCTAGTGCGATTGCTATAAAACCAATTTTGGCATTAGTGGATTTTATATCTATTGGTACCAATGATTTAATTCAATACTTATTAGCAATAGATAGAAATGATGAATCGGTAAACTATCTATACAATCCATTACATCCAGCAGTATTAAAAATAATTTATCATGTGATAAAGAGCTGTAATAAAGCTAATGTTCCCGTATCAATTTGTGGTGAGATGGCTGGTGACGTGAGATTAACTAGATTATTACTTGGAATGGGTTTACGTAAATTTTCTATGTATGCAACAAACATTCTAACAATTAAGAATATTATTTTAAATACTAATGTTGATGAGATAATTAAGCTAGTTAATAAAATTTTACGTTGTGAAAACAGCGAAAAAATCGAAGAATTAATTGTCGACTTAAACCGTGGACTGGATATATAATATACTTAAATCTATTGAAGAATTTATTATAATCGACATAGTTCATAAAAAATCACAATAAAAGCTTTGTAATTCAGCTAACTTAGGCAAATTTATTAGCACAGAAAACCGCAGTTATGATACAATTGCGCTAAATTACAGATAATATCATGGATAAAATTAAATGCAATACTTAAACCCAAGAAATGACATAGCGTTTAAAAAAATAATAAGAACCATTTTAATGCTAGCATGCATAAGCATATTTTGTGTTTTTATTGCATTTTCAGGGAAAATTGACGCATATTTGGCATTTTTACCGTATGATGTTATTAGCAATAAATTTTATGGTGAAACCCATTTGTGGTGCAAGGTAGTTTATTTTTTAGTTCCAGTTATTGTTGTATTAATTATCATATTTTCTTTGTTTATATTATTTTTCTACAAAAAACTAAATTTAACCTTTTTTATGGCAAAACGCTTTACGATTATTATTTTATTATCATTAAGTATTGGGCCAGGTTTAATTACTAATGCCATTTTTAAGGATAATTGGGGTAGACCTAGACCGTATCAAGTGATTCGTGATGGTGCTGAGTTTAGACCAGTATATCGGCCAGATTTTGGTGCGAGTCAAAATAATAGTTTTCCATGTGGTCATGCTACTGTGGGGTTCTTTTTAGGCATTCCGTTATTAGTGATTGGTAGACGAAAATGTGCCTTAATTACCTCGTTTATTGGAGGTGCTTTTGTTGGTCTGGTTAGATTTTTACAAGGTGGGCATTATTTAACGGATATAATTTTTAGCGGAATCATTGTTTGGATGGTTGCAGAAATAATTATATATGTATATGATAAATATTTAAAGGCAGGGCTTGATTGAATAAAAAATTTTTGGGAATATTTATATT
>CAITEL010000107.1 GCA_903891375.1 uncultured Neisseriaceae bacterium | reverse complement strand
TAACACACATATTTATAATTTTTGAATGCTTTATTTATAGTCTCCAATTATTAATAAAAATAATCAAAAATCTTTAATTAATCTTTAACTTAATGTTAAAATCGTTACTTATAATTAATTTGAAGAGGGAAAAGTATACATGAAAAAAACTCCTTTTTATGACTGTCATATACAAGCACAAGGTAAAATTGTTGACTTCGGCGGATGGGCATTACCTGTCAACTATGGCTCGCAAATTAAAGAACATGAGACAGTTCGCACTGATGCTGGCATGTTTGACGTCTCTCATATGCAAATCACTGACATTAGTGGTAATGACTCAGAAAACTTTTTAAGATATTTAATTTCTAATGATGTTTTAAAATTAAAAAAACACGGCATTGGAAAAGCTTTATACTCTGCTATGCTAAATGAAAATGCAGGAATCATTGATGATTTAATTGTATATTTTATTGGTAATAACGAATATCGTATCGTATCCAATGGTGCTACCAGAGAAAAAGATTTAGCCTGGATACACAAAATTGCGAATGGATTTGATGTAATCATTAATCCTCGTAATGACTTGGCTATCCTAGCCGTTCAAGGCCCAAATTCAATAGCCAAGGTTATTAATGCATATCCTGAAGTAAAAGAACAATTAACTAATTTAAAACCATTCTCCGCAATAGAAAATTCTGGACATTTCTTTGCCAGAACAGGATATACTGGTGAGAATGGTTTAGAGATTATACTACCACAAACTAATTGTGCAACAATATGGAACAAACTACTAATTACTGAAGTTACTCCGTGTGGATTAGGGGCTAGAGATACATTACGTTTAGAGGCTGGAATGAATTTGTATGGACATGATATGGATGATGGGGTCAACCCTAGTGAATGTAATATGGATTGGGTTGTAGACCTTACGGATACTAATCGTGACTTTATTGGTAAAGAACAATACATCCACATTAAAGCAACTAAAAATAATAAATTTCAAGTTGGTATTGTTTTAGATGGCAAAAGTGTATTACGTGAAGGACAAAAAGTTATAATAAACAACAAAGAATCAGGAATAATAACTAGTGGAACATTCTCACCCACATTAAAAATGTCTATAGCTATAGCACGTGTCGAAAATTTATCCGATAATGTTAAAGTGGATATTAGGGGTAATCTTGAATCAGTTAAATTAGTTAAATTACCGTTTGTACGGCATGGTAGAATATTGCTTTAGATATATTAAATTGTGCATGCAAGTATACTTCGAGTATAGTTATATATATGCTTTGTAGTTCTAAGTAAGGAAGGGTTAAAAATGAACAATACTAACATAAAATTTCTCAAATCACATGAATGGGTTAAAATTGAAGAAAACTGTACCGCCAAAATCGGAATTTCAGACCACGCACAAGCACTTTTAGGGGATATTGTTTACGTTGAATTACCAAAAATTGGCAAAAAAATCCAACTAGGTACATCTATTGGTGTAATTGAATCAGTCAAAGCTGCTTCGGATTTATATTCTCCCGTAAATGGCGAAATTATCGCAATAAATGAAAGCGTCATCAATGACCCTGCAATTATCAATAGTTCGCCACAAAATGATGGATGGTTATTACAAGTAAAATTAGATAACCCAGAAGAACTCAATGAGTTAATGGACGTAACGGCTTATCAAAATAATATTCACTCTTAGCCAATGAGGTATATCCATAATGCAAAACAACCTATTTATTAATCGTCATATTGGCCCAGATAAAGCACAACAACAACATATGCTACAAAAATTAGGCTACACCAACCTCGACCAATTAATCCAAAATGTAATCCCAAATAATCTACTTAGCCATACAGGAACCACAGGTACAAACGAACTACACGAAATAACCGCCTTAGAACAACTCAAAGTATTTGCTAATCAAAACAAAATCTACAAAAATTATATAGGTTTAGGTTATTCTGATACAGTTACTCCAAGTGTTATAAAACGTAACGTTTTAGAAAATCCAGGTTGGTATACTGCTTATACGCCGTATCAAGCAGAAATTTCACAAGGACGTTTAGAGGCTTTATTAAATTTTCAACAAATGATAATGGATTTAACTGGGTTTAATTTAGCTAACGCATCACTTTTAGATGAAGCCACAGCTGCAGCTGAAAGTATGTCCATGGCAAGAAAATTAAACAATAATACTACATGTAATAATTTTATTGTTGATGAAAACATTATGCCACAATCACTTGATGTGATTAAAACTCGGGCTAAATATCAAAATATTAATATAGTTGTGGGTGACATAAATAAGATTAACCCTAATGAATATTTTGGCGTTTTTATCCAAAACCCAAACGTGTATGGAAACATATCTGATTATACTGTAACAATTGATAAGCTTAAACAAAATAACCCACAAATTATCGTATGTATGGCATGTGATATCTTAAGTTTGGTTATATTTAAATCACCAAAATCAATGGGTGTAGATATAGCTATTGGCTCTACCCAACGTTTTGGAGTACCTATTGGCTTTGGTGGACCATCAGCGGCATATATGGCAACCAATGATGAAAACAAACGAGTAATACCTGGTAGAATTATTGGAGTATCTGTTGATAAAAATGGAAAAAAAGCCTTAAGAATGTCACTACAAACCCGTGAACAACATATTCGTCGTGAAAAAGCAACCTCTAATATTTGTACCTCGCAAGTGTTATTAGCTAATATGGCAGCATTTTATGCTATTTATCATGGAGTTACTGGTTTAACTGAAATTGCACGCCATACTCATCATTTGGCCATATCGCTAGCACAAAATCTAATACAAGCACAAATTCAATTAAAAAATCAAAAGGAAATTTTTGATACTGTATCATTAGAATTAAAAAATAGTGATGAGATTTACCATAAATTACAAAAGGCTGGCTATGCCGTAGGTAAAATTGAAAACATCTTGTTTATTTCAACCAGTGAAACCTCTACCATTAAAGATGCTACTGAAATTTATAACATAATCACCAGTAGAAGCACCAGCACTGCAGAATTCATTACAAATTCTAAGTTAGAGGTTGCGTTAAGATCTTATACTAACTTATACCGAATGGATACAATATTAACTCACAACGTATTTAAAAGCTACCACAGTGAAACCAAGATGATGCGTTATTTAAAATCTTTAGAGAATAAAGATCTATCGCTAGCCCATTCAATGATTCCACTTGGATCGTGCACCATGAAATTAAATGCTGCAGCAGAGTTAGAAGGAATTTCATGGCCAGAATTTTCTAATATTCATCCATTTGCCCCACAAGATGCATATACTGGATATATAAACTTAATTGCGGATTTGCAACATAAACTTCAAGCAATTACTGGATTTGATGATATTTCTATGCAACCAAATTCTGGTGCTCAAGGAGAGTTAGCAGGTATTTTGGCTATTCGTCGTTATCAAGAGAGTATCAATGAAGCACAACGCAATATTTGTTTAATTCCAAAATCAGCACATGGAACCAACCCAGCAACTGCGCAAATGATGGGGTTAAACGTAGTAATGGTAAACTGTGATAACAATGGCAATATTGATATAAACGATCTTTTCTTAAAAGCCACTCAATATAAAAACACATTATCATGTTTAATGGTAACCTATCCATCTACACATGGCGTATTCGAGGCTGAAATAAAACAAATTTGCGAGGTTATACACACTAATGGTGGTCAAGTATATATGGATGGAGCTAATTTAAATGCTTTAGTGGGACTAATTAAACCTGCCGAGTTAGGTGCCGATGTTTCACATATAAACTTACACAAAACTTTTGCCATTCCGCATGGTGGTGGTGGCCCAGGAATGGGACCCATAGGTGTAAAAAAACATCTAACTCCATTTTTACCACAACATAGTATATTTAGTAAAACCAGCAAATTACACCAGCAACAAACTTTTGCCGTAAGTAGCTCACCGTTTGGCAGTGCCTCTATTTTAATTATATCTTGGATGTATATTAATATGCTGGGTGACATAGGTTTAAGACAATCAACACAAGTAGCTATTCTTAATGCAAACTATATTGCGAACGAGCTAAAGACGTATTACCCTATTTTATATACAGGTAAAAATGGACGGGTCGCTCATGAATGTATAATTGACCTACGAACTTTTAAATTAGACACAGGCATCACCGAAGTTGACGTAGCTAAGCGATTGATGGATTATGGGTTTCATGCCCCCACAATGTCGTTTCCTGTAGCTGGAACTTTTATGATCGAACCTACTGAAAGCGAAGATAAAATTGAAATTGACCGTTTTATCAATGCCATGATAAGTATTTATCATGAAGTAATTAGTGTAAAAAATGGAATGTTTGATAAGCAAAATAATCCATTAAAAAATGCACCACATACTTTATCGGATATAATAAATTGGGATAAGCCATATTCAATAGAATTAGGTTGCTTCCCTACTCCAGAAGTGAAACAAAATAAAATATTCCCGAGTGCAAACCGAATCGATGATGTATACGGTGATAGGAACTTCTTATGCAGTTGCTTTGATTTTGAACAAAATTCTGAACATAATGCTATAGAAAATCAAATGAATGGCAATCTTGAAGTAAAAGAAACTGGAGAAATGATTAATTCATCTAATTTAGTTCACGATTCTTCATTAAATGAAGCGTTGTAGCTCACCTGATCTTTCATCCATTTATACTCAGCGTCTTCGAATATATAAAAAAAGACGTATAAATTAATATACGTCTTTTTTTATAATAGATTCATTATAAATACCTACCTGCATCAATTCTATTGGCATTTTATAATGTCAATAGAATTGTGCATGCATGTTATTTAAATAATTATTTATTTTAGCTTTGTTTCTTTGTACTTAACATGCTTACGCAGTTTTGGATTGTACTTAGTCATCTCTAGCTTTTCTGTAGTGGTGCGTTTATTTTTAGTTGTGGTATAAAAATGACCATCACCAGCTGTTGACTCTAATTTAATTTTTTCGCGCATAACTATAATACCTTATATAACTTGGTTATTCGCACGTAATTCTACAAGCACTGCATCAATACCATTTTTATCGATAGTACGTAATGCTGCGTTCGATACGCGTAAACGAACCCAACGGTTCTCATTTTCAACCCAAAACCTACGCCATTGCAAATTAGTCAAGAAACGGCGTTTTGTTCTGTTATTTGCATGAGAAACATTATTACCAGTACGTGTCCGCTTACCAGTAACTTGACAAACTCTTGTCATAATATTTCACCCTATTTAAAAAATCTTAAGGGTGCATTTTATCATTAAAACACCCCAAAATGCAAGTAATATTATTTAAATTAAGATAATTTTATAATAAATACCCATAAGTTAATCTTGGAAGTACTTATTACTTAATGTATAATATAGTCTGAGATAAAAAGAAATAAAGCTAGAACAACATGAGAATAACAATAATAAATATAGCGAACAAAATGCCAAGTTTTGTTAGCACCGCTTGTAACGATTATTTACACAGAATAAATCATGGCAAGTACTCATGCAAGATAATTGAATTAAAATCGGATAAAAATACTAATAAATCAGCTATAAATAATATGGCAAATGAAAGTAGAAAAATAATTAGCC
>CAITEL010000106.1 GCA_903891375.1 uncultured Neisseriaceae bacterium | reverse complement strand
TTGTCATCCCAGCGTAGGCTGGGATCCAGCCATTGCCCTTATTAAATTTAAAGGACATAAATATCCTTAAATAAAATACCAGATGACATTTGTCTAGGTGCTTATCTTGCTAAGTATCAATGGTGCTTAATTCATTTGCTCGGTTATACCCTGCAATGATTGCGTTATTTATTATTTCATTAAAACCTGATTGTTCAAGTACCTGTATGGCTGCTTGCGTAGTGCCATTTTTTGAGGTTATACTTTGCCTTAATTCAGAAATCGACTTTTCGTTAATATTCGTGTCTAAAAGTGCAAGGCTACCTTTACTTACTTGTAATATAATTTCTTGCGCCATATCTTTATTAAATCCAAGCTTGATTAGGCTACTAATTAGAGCCTCAAGAAAATAAAATACATATGCTGGGCTACTAGCTGCTGCTGTGGTTATTTTATTAATGTAATCTTCGTTATCAAGAATAAAAGTTTTACCTAGTGTATTAAAGATACTAAGAATATTGTCAATTCTTGTTTTTGTAATGTTATCATTACAAAATACCCCCGTAACTCCGTATCCAATTGTAGCGAGTACATTAGGCATTGCACGGATTATCTGGCTATTACTACACCAAGAGGTTAAAGAGTCAATTGAAACTCCAGCCATGACAGACACAATGGTCGGTTTAGTGAGTAAATATTTTAGTTCGTTACACGTGTTTTTAGCATC
The DNA here is from genome assembly GCA_903891375.1 of uncultured Neisseriaceae bacterium. Lineage (GTDB taxonomy): Bacteria > Pseudomonadota > Gammaproteobacteria > Burkholderiales > UBA11063 > Aquella. The sequence goes on along the minus strand of CAITEL010000106.1, from coordinate 926 downwards.
TTGTGGTTTAACGCATATGAATACTATATCTTGTGAGCTGAGTTCTATATTAAGGTTGCTAAAAAAAATTATGTGCGGATATTTAGCTTGTAGTTGCGCTAATTTAGTGCTATTGCGTTGAGTTACGCTTATATTGTATAAATTTAGTGCTGATATTTTGCTAAAAATTGCTTCTGCAAGATTACCACCACCGATAAATACGAGGTTATTTTTTATAATGCCGTTTGCCAAAAATGTTACTCCCAATGCGTACATGTGTTGCACCGCAATTACTTTTATTTTTTTCTTTTTTGATGTAAAAATGAAGTAATTATAATTTGTGATTGATCTTTTACCAAATAAGAAACTAAATAAGGAAATTGTTGTACTACGTACTCTCGTAATTCTGGTATATCATCAGTCATTCTGGCTATGTATTTATTGGCTTTTATATTACTAATTACTTCATCAATAACATCTATAAATTTTGATGCTATATCAGTTCCAGCCTCTTTAATGTACCAATCAATATAAAATTCAAAATCATTTAACGCTTCTAGCGTCCAATTTACTTGCATTTATTAAATATTCGTTCAACATCATCATTTGTGGCTATGAGGTTGCTTTTAGCTTGCTGTAAACCAATTCGCATCTTATCTAATTGCCAATTTCTAAGTTCTTGTTTTTTACCGATGTCAGCCCAATACATAATTTGCTGAGTAATTGTTCGATAATCCTTAATTGCAAATTCTTTGGTGTCTGTAATAAAATCTTCAGGGAATTTAATTGCGACTAAGCTCATTTTTTATACTCCTAATCAAGTAAATTTATATGTATCACCACCAATAAATAATAAATACGAGGTTATTTTTTATAATGCCGTTTGCCAAAAATGTTACTCCCAATGCGTACATGTGTTGCACCGCAATTTATTGCGGTTGCATAAT
>CAITEL010000105.1 GCA_903891375.1 uncultured Neisseriaceae bacterium | reverse complement strand
TTACTTTACTTAATTTTACACTATTGTATGCAAAAATACAATTATAACAATGCGTCTTTTATTTATAAATTTTTTACTGTTAGACGCATTAAATTTGGTCATAATCATACCACAAAGATCATAGCTTAATTTTATATTTTTACATATAAAGGTGATATTATATACCAAAATGAGTAGCTTAAGTAAAAAACAAGTGTATTTTTATAACAATCATGAAAAAAGATGATTAAGTAATGGCATGATACACATTTACTTTATACTGAGCTCGCTCGAAAAAACGTATGATGGGATGAGTTACCTCTATTTAAAGTGTGAGAATAGCGTTATTTTGATGCATTATATTAAGCATGGATTTAGGAATTAACTTTATTTTTAAATTTTTTATTTCTTTTTGTAATTTAATATCTTCTGCATAATCAGTAATAAGATAAACATTTTGTAAATCAAATTGTTTAATAACGTCTAAACCTGTTAATTTTTCACCAAAAATTTTAAAATCTAATAAAAATGTAATATCATTGTAGCTACTTTGAGTGGATAAATAATTTTGAAATGTCTTGAAATTAACAAAAAATTGATAATTAATTTTATAATTTTCAAATAAAAAAAATTGTTGCCAAAAATATATTATACTTGAACTATCGTCTACTATTACAACTTTTCTGGTTTTGATAGTGATGTTTTGTGCAAATTGATCTGGAAAAAATGATATTGGAAATCTTAAAGTAATATTGGTTCCTTTGTTAATTTCTGATTCAATATTAAGGCTCCCATCAATTGAAGACATAAATTTGAATGCACTTGATAATCCAATACCGTTACCAGATACTTTAAACGATTTTCCATTTAAGATATCGAAGATGTTTTTTTGTTCTATCCCACATCCAAAATCTTTTATACTGATCATAATATCATTGTTTATAAGTTCTACCGTAATTATTATTTTTGTTTGAGTGTTTTTATTTGCTTCATGCGAATTATTTAATATATTAGATAAAACAGTTTTGATGTTAGATTTACTTTGATCTAACCAAATAATTTGATTAGGATAATATAAAAACTCCATTATTTCATTATCAACACCCCACTCTATATATTTATCCTCAATTAAATCATAGATAATGGAATATAGACTTAGGTAACCCGATGAGTCACTATCCATGACTCTATTATGTTCATTTAACAAATTTTTTGATATAGAGTTGATTTTATTTATTTGCTTTAAAATTTGTTTTTGTAAAATTTGTTCATCGTATGATTGCCAATTTCTTATTAAATTTTGTATTATTTGAATTGGTGATTTTATATCATGAGCAATCCGAGTTGCTGCCGAAATTAAAGTATTCTCAAAATATTTTTTATGTTCGTAAGATTCAACAATATGGTTATCTAATTTTTGAAATTCAATTAAACTATATTCTGAATGGTTAATATTGTTATTTTTACTAAATAATGATGTTATTCGGGATTGAATCTTTAAAAATAATTTTTCAATTTGCGCGATTGCAATAACAGAAACAACTGCAACGATAATTGAGTAAAGCATCCCAGAGGATGGAATAAATACGAATGCATAATTTTTAATTTTAATGAATTGTTGCATAATTACACATGCTAAAATAAAACTCCCAATTGCCATGGAAGAAATCAAAAATGACAATTTGTTTTTAATGGATTGGCCTTTAAACATCCAAATGTTAGGGTTATACATTTTGAATTTTATAATATGTAAAAATCCAATTGCTATTATACATTTTCCAACCATCCAACAACACTCACCATAAAATAGGTAATTTTGAGTGTCTAGTAAATAACATTCTGTCATAGCAAAGTTGCCTATTTCGGCAAAGCAAAGCCCACAAATTATTAGTAAAATATATTTATTTTGAACTGATGTAATGATAAGTATACATAAATAAAATATTATGATATGACAGGACAAATCAACTGAATTATAAGGAAACTGTAAGTATCTTATAAAATTGTGGGAAAAGAAAAAAATTATGACAATAACCAGACAAATAAACGAAATAAAAGATAAACGCCAATTAATCTTATAATATGCAAATTTTATGAGCAATAATAATAAACTCACGATTATAATGACATACCAAGCAAATGTAATGCTTCCGTATAATATAAAGTGCATTGTTATATAATTCGTTAAGTTAAAATAGTAAAATATTTGATATTCAACATCCATCAGAAATAAAAATACCATGCTAATTGGTAAAAGTACAAAACCATTACTTTGTGTTTTAATATTCTTAAAGATTATGTACGCTAATATAATGTTGATAAAATCTATTAGGAATTCCACATATTGTCTTTGCTTATCAAACATGTGTATATTCATTATATTGAGAGCAACTACTACTGCAATAGTAAGAATATATGTGATTATAATTTTTAAGGAAATTTTCATTTATTGGCAATGGCTACATCATAATTAGTTAATATAATTTTTAATATGAGTTCAGATAATTTTAAATTTAGCAAATAATTGGACATTTTTATGTAGCAGTGGCTATTCAGATGTGGTTATCATGTGTTTGAACGCGGTTGCACTAAAAATATGCTTAAAATTTATTGATTTTCTAGAATTATTTATTTAATTATCTAATATTATATCTTATTTGTGTTGGTGAAAAACACCATTCGATCGCTTACCAAATGCATTAAATATGATTTGGCTGGGTGATTAATAGTATGAGATAGTCAGTTAAATAAGTAATTTATACCGACTACTACTAAGAAGTTATGATGTGAAAAAACAAGAATGTTGTTATTTACATTAGCTAGATTTTATTTTTTCAACGCAATAACTATAATTTTCAAATTTATTAGCACTTATTAAAGAAATATGATCATCATCTTCTGAAAAATATGATGGGATAAAATCACCATTAATTACTTTATCTTGTGCGGTATCATTTGCAATTTCCTGCAAATTAGATG
>CAITEL010000104.1 GCA_903891375.1 uncultured Neisseriaceae bacterium | reverse complement strand
CCGCTCATTCCTGCACCACCAAATTCTTTTAGATATTCGCTTATTATTACTGCTCCACTATCTGTTGTTGCCGTACCTATTACTGTAATATTGTTTTTAGCTAAAGATAGTGCGATTGCCTTACCTATGCCTCTGGTAGCTCCAGTTACTAATGCAATTTTTTTGATTTCAGACATCTTTTTCACCTTTTAAATTAGAAATTACCTTAATTACCTGCTAGAGTAATATACTTATTTTTTCTATATCTTCTTCATTATGAATATTATAACTAATGATTTTATCATTTATTCTTTTATTTAATCCAGTTAATATTTTTCCAGGACCACACTCGATAATATTAGCTATACCCATATCGACTATATTGTTAATTGTTTTACTCCATAATACTGGCGAATAGATCTGTTGGATCAACGAATCTCTAATAATATTAATATCTGTATATGCTTGTGCAGTTATATTTTGTATTATCGGAATTTGTGGTGATTTAAACTCAATTTGTTTTACTATACTTTCTAATTTATCTGCTGCTGGTTTCATTAAGCGTGAATGCGCAGGAACTGACACGGGTAATAACTGTACTCGTTTTGCCCCATTTTCCTTTAACCGAGTCGTCGCCATCTCAACTGTAAGTCTATCCCCAGCAATGACAACCTGCCCTGGCGAATTAAAGTTAACTCCCGCAACAATACCATTAGTTTCATCTTCAATTTGCTTGCATATTGAGATAATTTTATCATCAGCTAAACCAAGTACCGCAGCCATAGCTCCACCACCATTACTCACCGCTTCTTGCATTGCTTCTGCACGCAATCTAACTAACTTCAGCGCATCCTCAAAAGATAAAACCCCACTAACTAATAATGCCGTCCATTCACCAAGACTGTGCCCTGCTAATATTTGTGGCTGTTTATTAGTTTGTGTTATCCATGCCAAATACGTAGCATACCCAGATACTAACATTAATGGCTGAGTATTAATTGTTTGATTAATATTTTCTGGTGTTTCTTCATCTAACATTTTGAAGAAATCCACACCCAAAATTTCATGAGCTTTCTTAAAAATTTCATTAACAACATCTAAATCCCTAATCCCATCCATCATTTTTAAACTTTGGGAACCCTGTCCTGGGAAAACAAAAGCAAAAGACATGCACGATCCTTTCAAAATATTTATACGTTATTATAGCAAAATTTGTCAAGATAGCTTATAATACCTTATGATTAATTAAGGAGTAATCGTGGAAATCTTTATCAACAATAATTTTGTGAATATCAATAAAAAAATTATCGGAGCAAATGACCGAGGTTTTTTATTAGGTGATGGTATATTTACAACAATAAAAGCCATAAACTCTGAATTAAAATATTTTGACAATCACATGGCACGTTTGTTCAGGCACGCCTCAATGATATACATAAATATCCCAATGAGCATTGACGAAATAAAAAATAATTGCATTGAACTTTTAAAACGAAATAATTTGGAAAACAACATAGCTTTAATTAGGATAACCATAACTCGTGGTGAATCTGAACGTGGGATTAATATCCCCAAAAAAAATAAGCCAACTATATTAATAAAAACTACGCCCTATATCGAAAATTTAAATGAGTTACCTAAATTGTGCTTTACTTCCATAGTACGCAACGACTTATCTATATTAACAAAAATTAAATCATTAAATTTTCTTGAACAAATTTTAGCTAAAAAAGAAGCTCAAGAGAAAGGCTTTGATGACGGAATTATGCTAAACACTCGTAATGCAATATGTGAATCTAGTACCGCAAATTTATTTTTTGTAACAAGTAACTATGAAGTACTTACCCCCCACCTCAGCGAAGGGGTACTTGACGGTATTATTCGCAGTAACGTAATTAATGCCTGCAAAAAATTGAATATTCCGATTCTTCAACGTTCAATAAAACCAGAAGATATATACGACTGTATCGAAGCATTTCAAACAAACTGTGCCATTGAAATACAAAACATCATGAGCATTGAAGATATGGAGTTTAAATACAATAATGATAGCGTGACTCAATTAATCAGAGAATACTGTAAAACCTAATATTTTTATATTTTCAATTTAAAATATGGAACCCAAGTACCATGAAAAGTAAATGGAACTCTATGTGGTAATTTAATTACTGCTAATGGCTCTTTGTCTACATGAAGCGCATCTAAAATAACCAAATCACTTCTATCTTCTGATTTATTTAAATTTGTTCAATATATTAATTTTATTATCAATTTGATAAATATCATTTCCTTCATT
>CAITEL010000103.1 GCA_903891375.1 uncultured Neisseriaceae bacterium | reverse complement strand
TTGTTTTTGTAAATCATAAATTAATTCATCAAGGTCGTTAGCACTATTTGGATCTAATCCCGTAGTTGGTTCATCCAAAAAAACAACATGAGGATCTAGGGCTATGGCTCTTGCTAATGCCACACGCTTCAGCATTCCGCCACTTAATTCTTGTGGTGATTTATTGTAGGCGTTTTCTGGTAGTCCAGTTAATTTGAGTTTTAACTGTGCTATTTCACGGATAGTATTTCTGGTGAAATTGGTATATTCAATTAAAGGGAACATAACATTTTCAATTACAGATAGAGAAGAAAATAATGCGCCATGTTGAAACATCATACCAACCTTACTTAATTTCAATTTAACCTCGGGATCTTCAATTCTAAAGTTTGAGATTTTTTCATTAGCAATATATATTTCACCTGATGTTGGTTGTTGTAGCATTAGAATTTCACGAACAAGTGTGGTTTTACCACAACCACTGGCACCAATAAGTGTAATAATGCGATTTGGTAATATTTTTAAATTAAGATTTTTATGTACCCATATACCATCAAAACAGGTGCTGAGGTTTTTTACTTCAATAATTGGGTCATTGATGAGGGGGTTTGTCATGTTTATAATCCTAATTGGATAAAGATGACAGCAAAAACAGCATCTAAAAATAGAATGGTGATTATGCTTTGTACTACACTTTGAGTCGTTTTTTCCCCAATGCTATTTGAGTCACCTTGAACCCTGAAACCAGAAAAACATCCTATAAAGGCAATGCTTAAGCCAAATGCCACACTCTTGATTAAACCATCAGTGTAATTAAAGATTAATACGTATGTTTGCAGCCGTTCAATGAACAGATTATAAGTAATGCCAAGTGTACCATTAGCGACTATGGCTCCACCAATAAGGCCAACAATATCAGCAAGAGCGGTTAATAAAGGGGTGGCAATTAATATTCCAATAATTTTTGGTATCACAAGTCTTTGAATTGGAGAAATCCCCATGGTTTTTAAGGCATCAATTTCTTCTTGTACTTTCATGACGCCTATTTCAGCAGTTATGGATGACCCTGTTCTTCCAGCAATTAATATTGCTGTTAATAGGGGGGATACTTCTTTTAACATGGAGATGCCAAGAAAATTTACAATGAATATATTCGCACCGTATTTGGTAAATTGTGGCGCCATTTCATAGGTGAGTGTGGTGCCAATTAGAAAATTTAATAAAATAATAACAAATATGGCGCTAAATCCAGCATTATAAATAGTACGTGAGACTTCTTTCCAGTTTATTGAAGAAGGGTGTTTAATTGTTTGGAGTGAGCTGATACAACATTGCCCAATAAATGCTATAAAAGAAATAAATGTGGAGATTGATGTAGTTAAAATAGGAAATTTGGGTGTAGTTTTATTTGTAATTTTGTGAAATAATTTTTCGGTTGCAGGTTTACCTACTTCAACCCGATTAAATAGTACTTGGTCAAATTCATTTAGTATTAATGATGAATTTATATTTTTTGTATCAAAAATATTTAATAGTTTATGCAAAAAAAATGCGCCAATCGTATCAAGTTTTTTAATATCTAGGCCATTGAGAGTAATTGTTGTTACTGTGATTTTACTTGCAGTTGTGAGGATTATATCTTCATCTATAGCATCCCAACTCCAGCATCCATTAAGATATACAGTTTGCGTTTTTTCATCAAAAAAAATGCTAGCTAATGAGCTTTTATTGGTGATGTTTTTAAATCTTTTATACATGTTAGCCACATAATATTTATCGTTACCTGTATTATATCATAATCAATATGTCTGGTATTGTGTCACGTTATATATGGTATAATTTTGTTCTGGTGAATAATGTGTACAAGGAGTGTATAGATATGGCGAATATTAGAGAGTATCAAGGGGTAACCCCAAAAATTGATCCATCAAGTTATATTGATGCGAGTGCGGTGGTTATTGGTAAGGTTACAGTTGGCAGGAATTCATCAGTTTGGTGTAATGTTGTGGCGAGGGGGGATGTTAGTTTTATAAAAATTGGAGATAACACTAATATACAAGATTTAACTATGCTTCATGTCACACACTACCATCCAGAGCGCTCTATTGAAACACCATTAATAATAGGAAATAATGTTACGGTTGGGCATAGTTGCTGTATTCATGCGTGTACGATCAAAGATAACGTATTAGTTGGTATGGGGAGCACTTTATTGGATGGGTGCATTATAGAGAAAAATGTTTTTATTGGTGCTGGTAGTTTAGTCCCTGCCAATAAGGTGTTAGAATCAGGGTATTTATATTTTGGTAATCCATTGAAACAAGTTAGAAAATTAACTGAAGCAGAAATTGACCATATAGCATATTCTGCAGAGCATTACGTTAATGTCATGAATACACATAAGGGTGCATAAATGGTGGAAATACCAAATTATTTAATCAGTAAGTTAGCCAGTGTTGGTATCAAAACTATTGAGGAATTACATAACTATGATTACCTTAAAGTTTATAAATGGATCAAAGATTTGCACCCAAGCATAGGAAAAAATGTTTTATTTGATTTGTATAGTATAAGTAATTCATTAGCAATTAATAGTATATCTGAGAGTATCAAGAGTGCAATTCTAGTTGAATTTGATCAACTTCTTCCAACCTATATGCCATTAGAAAAACAACTTATTAGAAATAATTTAGGAAAGGCACAAGAACAGGCAGACATTGCTTTTTTGAGTGGAGAAATTCCGATTGGAGCTGTGGTTATATATAAAAACAATATAATAGGTGTTGGAAGTAACCAAACTATATCAAAATGCGACATAATAGCGCATGCAGAAATTATAGCAATTCAGGGGGCGCAAAAACATCTTAAGAGCCATCGACTTACGGATTGTGACTTGTACGTTACTGTAGAGCCTTGTATTATGTGTGCTGGAGCAATCATTCACTCCAGAATAAAGCGTGTGATTTTTGGTGCTACGGAACCGAAAACAGGAGCCGTTATTAGTCAGTATGCTATTTTTGCAAACAAGCAGGTTAATCATCATACTGAGACTGTTGGACCATTGAATAATGAATACTACGGTCAACAATTAACCAAATTTTTTAATAATAAAAGAAGGGAACCCATTATATGAAAGATTACTCTTTATATATTTTTGATTGGGAAGGTACTATTACAAGCAGTGCTAATTTTGGATTAAGCGAAAAAGTACTAGATTTATTGGAATTACTAAAATCAAAAAATAAAAAATTAGCAGTAGCTACTGGTGGTAGTAGAGAACCATTTGATGTGGTGCTTGAAGCACTAAAGCTGAAAAAATATTTTGATTATACAAGAACAGCAAGCGAATGTAATGCGAAACCACAGCCACAAATGATAAACGATATTCTTGCCTATACAGGAATAGATAAAGCTGATGCGGTGATGATAGGTGATACAGAAAATGATATTCGTATGGCAAAGAATGCAGGAATAGATAGTATTGCGGTATGCCAAGGTTATTGTTCTAGAGAAGTTTTTGAACTCAGTGAACCAAGTTTTACCTACGATAGCATTAAAGACTTATATACTGACATTTGCTCTTAATCTAAAAAGGTCAATCATGCTAATTAAAATCCATGGGGTTCCAGAGTTTAATCTAGACGATGTAGATACAATAGAATTTACAAAACGTTTAGGGCGGTATTGTATGGATTTTAGTTGGCTTGATTCGGTTATTGAGGATAATGTGGTTTCAACATTAGTGTTAAATAGTATCCCTATTTTTTTTGAAGATAGAGATTCTAGAAAAAATGCGTATTTACGCATAATGTATGCTAAGGCAATGGGTAGTGAGTATTTGAGCTTAACTAGAGATGAGTTAATTGAGCCAACAAATATTAAAGTTCGTCACAAATCCCCGATAAAGTAATGCCATCTATACTAAATTTATAAACTACGATTCTGCGCAATTAGACGTATTAAGATAGTTATAACCAAAGAATAAGAATTAAAGCTATCAGTAGCGTAATTAAGAATAGATTTTGTCGTTTATAGCTAATCAGTAATTTAATATATTGGGCGTGCTGTTCTTTAATGTACTCCGCACTGACTAGGCTATTTGTAATAGTGCGTGGTAATCGTGGTAACGTATAAGACCAATAGGGTAATTCGTTTTTAATATTATTTAATAAACCGCGCCAACCCATTTGTTGTTTCATCCATTTTTCTAAAATAGGTTTAGCTGTAATCCATAAATCCAAATTAGGGTTAAGTAATCTCCCTAAGCCCTCAACGTTAACAATAGTTTTTTGCAATAAAACCAATTGAGGTTGTACTATGATTCCAAATCGACGTGACACTTGGAACAGCTTTATTAATACTTGACCAAATGAGATTTGTGCTAGAGGTTTATTAAAAATTGGCTCACAGACAGATCGAATGGCATTTTCAAGTTCTTCAACTGAGGTGTCTTTAGGAGCCCATCCTGATTCAATATGTGTTATTGATACACGTTTATAATCACGGTTAAAGAACGCTAAAATATTAATTGCTAAATAACGTTTGTCTTCTTCGGATAAGCAACCAACAATGCCAAAATCAAGTCCAACATATCTACCATAATCATCGCATAAAATATTACCTGGGTGCATATCTGCATGAAAAAACCCATAGTGGAAGACCTGAGTATAAAATATGGATACGCCTGAATGAGACAATTTTTCTAGATTAATACCTTTTTTACGAAGTGTATCTAAATCAGAAATCGGAGTGCCATCCATCCATTCAAGTACGATAACATCGTGTGTGCAGTAATCAAAATATATTTGTGGAATAACGATATTTGTGTCTTTTTTGTGTAATCTTTTTAATTCTGTTGCATTAGCCGCTTCTTGCGGGAAATCAAGCTCAGCATGAATCACTTTTTCAAATTCGGCGACAACTTCTTGTGGGCGCAGTCTTTTACCATCTTTAAACGCTTTTTCTATAAACCAAGCGGCTAATTTTAGAACTTTTACATCTTTTCTAATGATAGTTTCAATATTGGGACGTAATACTTTTACTGCCACATTTAGATTATTAGTTCTGAGTGTTGCTTTATGCACTTGTGCTATTGAGGCGGAGGCGGTAGACTCTTGTTCAAAAAAACTAAAAACATCTTCAATTTTGCGTTTTAATGATGCTTCTATAATTTGTTTTGCAACTTTACCAGAAAATGGCTTTACTTGGCTTTGTAATTTAGATAATTCGATTACGTATTCGTCGGGTAATAGATCCTGCCGTGTGGATAATAATTGCCCAAATTTAACAAAGACTGGGCCTAAATATTCAAAAGCAAGTCGAGTTCGTTCTGGTAAGCTTTTATCTTTAAATGTGGTTGGCATAAAAAATAAACATATTTCTACTACAGTAGCAAAGAAACTAGTTTTATGGTATTCTTTAAGTATTTTATATAACCCATATTTATGTAAAGTAAAGATTATTTTTAATAAACGAAAAAATCTCATATTGTTGTATTGCCTAACTGGTTAAGGTGTTTTTCAAGTAAATTTGTACGTTCACGTAACTCATCGACATCGTTACAAAATTGTTGTATCTCATAATAGCCAATTACACTCTGTGTTTCATATTGTAAATACTCACTAATTGAAGTATTGGCATTATTTATAATAAGCTTTAATGTGTTTTGCATGGTTTTAAGAAAATTATTTAGGCTATTTTGTATAATTGCCCCGTGTATTCCTTGTGTTAATGGTATATGTTTGTAATTTAGCTTTGAAAATATTTGTAAAAGTTCTAAACCAAACTGTTTATTCCCTTCAATTTGTATCTTTTTAATAATTTCTAATTGATTTTGCTGTATTAAATGAGTGGTAATACTAAATGGAATTATTATTGTGGCGGTGTGTGTGTTACTGTCATCCCAGTAAAAAAATCCATCTGCGCCAATTTTTGCAATTACCTTACATAACCCAATTACATTGATAGAAAAATTATTTTCGGCATATTTTTGTAATAGTAATAAGCTTCCTTCATTATTTTTGAGGAGCTTATTGAATGCGGATAAAATTATATTGTTAAAAAGCATTATTTGATATTTACCATATAATATTTGAAGTACATAATTATACCGCATTAGTAGTGTGTAGTAATAAAATAAAAGATTAGCGAATTTTTATCACAATACGTATAATATGTGTTAATATTAAGCAAGAAAGCAATGATTTTAAACTTGCTTTACTCAAACTAGTAGATAATTCTTAAAATATCAAATTTAGATGCTATTTTCTTTTTCAATTACTAATATTCTGGCAGAACCATTAACTGGATGGGCTACATGGTCATCACCCTCATCTATATTGCAAATGTCACCAGCATTCATGGTTTTTAGCAACTCCACATTATTAAGTTTATAGTGCATGACGATCGTCCCATCAAGTACTACCAGCACTTCCTTACCGTCATTTTTATGCCATATATAAGGTTTATCAGTCCAGTGCAATTTGACTGAAGCTCCTTCAATATTTGCAATATTTAAGGCTTCCCAAGCTTTGTTTCCAGTGAAGTTGGCTGGTTGAATAAAATCCATAATACTCCTTAAGGTTAATTGTTATAAATAAATTTAATTTTATGGTAAAAAATCATCATTCAAAGTTTGTTCTATGCTCCATTTACATTTTTTAGGAAATGTTGATTCATCTAAACCAGTTTCTTTTTCTGCTTGATAAATTGCATCTTCGTAAGCTTCAATAAATAAATCAGGTAACTTGGTCTTTAATGATGGCATTTTTTTAAAACATTTCGCAATAGCTCTTCGTTGTTCTTTGATAGAAAGTTGCCAACTTTTACTTTGCATGTTTGGTTGGTATTCCCATTTAAGTAAATGCATTAATAAAACCGTTAGACTGCTTTCTAAACCATCCGCGTGCCTATTTCCCATGTCTTCCACCTCATCAAATAAATGCACCAAGTCCAATTTATTAAAAGCCTGCTCTTTAATTAGCCTTGCTTGTTCTTGTGTCCACGCAAAAAAATCATTTTCGTAGAGATTAGATGTATCTTGCATAAAATAAACTCCTTCTTATGTGGTAATTATACCAGAATTCAGTAATAAATTTTTGGTAAATTTATCAATATAAAGAGTAACAATACGGGCTACGGAATATTTTTTTAATATGGCAAACTAGATATGATGATTATGAAATAGTAGTGAACCTTTAATTACTTAGGACGGTTATGGTGCTATTTAATATAAAATAATATAATAACGTAGCAACATAAGAGGAGATGTGATATAATTTGCTAAGGTACTAAGTAGTTAATATGAGTTAGTGGATTTTATACAAGAGTAGAAGTGATGCGATTATCTCAAGAGCAAAAACAAAGTATAGTTGGTAACTTTATTAATATTTTTACTAATTGTAATACAACATTATGGCTTTTTGGTTCTAGAGTTGATGACGCACAACGTGGTGGTGATATTGATTTATTAATTGAATATTCTGCATTAAAAAATATCAACCAATTAGAAATACAGTATGAAATCCAATTACAGCGTGAGATTGGTCCACGGAAAATAGACATTATTTTATATGATATAATGCAACCACAACGACAAATTATCAAGGAAGCTAAAAACACAGGTATTATATTGTGGCAGATTAAACAGGAAGTAAGAATGGCAAAATATTCAGATTTAGAACGATTAAATAACATATGGCATGTTATTAAATTTCATTTAGAATGTATTGATAATGCGCTTAATTCATTAAATGAAATTGGCTTAAATGTGATTAATGAAGATAAACTTATTAGTTTAAGTGCTATGGAGCGTGGTCT
>CAITEL010000102.1 GCA_903891375.1 uncultured Neisseriaceae bacterium | reverse complement strand
GGTCATCCTAGAATTTTGGCCAACATCAGTACCTTGGATAATAGTAATAGCGGTGTTGCTATAATCCAACCTTACGTTTTGGCTAGCATCAACTCCATCTGAAATAGCCATCCTAGAATTCTGGCTTACATCGGTACCTTCTATGATGGTCATCCTAGAATTTTGGCCAACATCAGTACCTTGGATAATAGTAATAGCGGTGTTGCTATAATCTAACCTAGTATTTTGGCTAGTATTAACACCATCTGAAATAGACATTCTAGCATTTTGGCTAGTATCTACACCAATGGTAACGTTAGCTTGGTTGTATGCAGCTTGTGCTAATACTAATGCAGTATTTGCTTGAGCAAAACCGCTGCCAGTAATATTACTTTGAGGTATCCATTTTCTAGAACCAGGACTTGAAGTGTCGTAAACTAATACTTCACCAACATTGGCTGTACCAAGATTAGGTTCTGCTGAGCCTAAATCTAAAAATTGATACCGATCTGAAGTAACATTAGCTGAGTTACTTACCGGAACTCTTCCGCTAACTAATCTGGATTTATTTGTCATCGTTTATTAAGCGTTAGCCGTTTCGAGATAGGATAATAATAATTGTCCTGAACTATTAATACTACAATTAGCAACAAAAGAATCTCCTGTTTGTAATATTAATTTTCCTGTTAACAAAGAGGTTGCATCATTGATAGGCACAATCGTATTTTTAATAATAGAAGTTGTATTTGAACCTCTTATAAAACTTGCCGAAACAGTAATTTGATTTGTAGTATTAATGTTTGCAACTTGTGCCAACAAAATAACAGTAGTTACTCCAACTGGAGTAGTATAAACAGTTTGTGATGCTGTTGTTAAATCGAGAGCCGTTGTTTTAAATGTATTTAATGGAATAGCTGCCATTTTTTATCCTTCGAGTGCTAAAATATATGGGGTCATTACAGCAAAAAGACTTTTTGTAAATGTTCTACCTGAAATAGTTGCTGTACCTTGGTTTAGAATTAAATCTCCAACAGAAAAATTACCTGCCTCATCCGTTGATGTTGCAAAAATAGCACCTTCAGCAATTGTTGTAATTTGATTTGCTGAGTTAGCAACTCCACCTAATCTAGGTATAGCATTAATTGTTGTACCTGCACCAACAAATTCAAAAGTTTGGCCTGAAGCTCTTAATTGACTTTGTTGATAAAAAGAAACTGTGGTGCCATCAGCAAATGATGTTGTATTACTATTTGCAAATGTTACTACAGTATTACCATTTACCAAAGATGTTGCACTCATTACTGAATAGTATGTATCTGGATTATCTCCAGTAATCTTCATTATTAAACCGGCATAAGGCACAGTAGAAGATACACTTAATGCTGTATTAACAGAAATACTTTTTACATTTAAAGTATTTTGGTATGCTGAACCTGTTCCTTGAAGAACACCAGACATAGCCAAGCTACCCTTGCCATTAGCAACAAGAGCTTTATTACCAAAGTTTACGTTACAGTTACCCATTGAAGCAGAACCACCAGATTCAGCCAAGAAAGCAACATCACAGAAAATACCATAGATAGAAACTAATTGTGAATAACCATCATTAAGGATGTGTACTCCTACACCACCTTGGTTTACTTGAGTAAACTGTGATGATATCATACTCTTATTACCCGTGGCTTTAGAACCATCAACTTTTAGGCCTGTTCCACCCAATGAAGTAATAGAAGAACTATTATAGATGTATGGACTACCTGTAATATAAGTTGTGTATCTTGTTTTTAATGTTGCAGGTGATGTTCTTTTTGGAATATAAACATTATACGTTGAAGTATTATTAGGAGTTAAAACCCATGTAGTATCTACAACAGCCACTTTTGTATTGCCATTATAAGAAGTTACATTTGCAAGTTGGCCAGAACCAGTTCCACCCGTAATGCTAATTTGCATACTGGTATAATAGTCATCATAAATTGAAGATGTTGTTGCTAATGTAATTGTATTAGTTGTTGCAGATTGAGCAGTTGCTGTCTGAATAATATTATTAGGAAAAGCAACGGCTGATCCTGCGTAATTAACAAATTTAATTGCCGTGACATAAGCATTGTTATTCATCCAAAAAATATCTTTGGATGGATCAACCGGTTGTATGATTGTATTTCTTTCTCCTGCACCACTAATTTGAACTTGTTGTGGTACTATAATAGGAGTTATTTCTGTATATGTTCCGCTGTGTATGTAAACGGAATCACCTGGTTGTGATGCAGCAACTGCAGCCGCTATAGTTAATTTTGATGCACCTGGAGTTTTACCATCAAATTTATCATTACCTGTCGTTGAAACATAATATGTATTGCCAACAGGAGTAGAAGAAATATCCACTACTTTACCATCAGCCAACTCTAAATATAAACGACCATCAGTCAGATTAACTGCTAATTCACCTGGTAGTAAAGAATCGTTTCCTGGTACAGAAAATGCTGTATTACTTCTTTTTAGTTGTATGGAAGTATTAGCAAAATTCATTAATAAGTACCTCCGTCAATCGAAATAATATAATCGACAGGTTCAACAACAAAGCTATCGGTAGCGGATTTATATACAACAACATCTCCGTCTGTTGCACCGGCCATACTTACATCATTTAATCCCTTTAATGTTGAAGCTTTTCCGTAAGAAATTGAAACGGCTCTAGGATTTTGAGATCCTACTGTAACATTGACTGTTCCTATAGTTTGACCTGGCATATTTTACCTCGTTACCCGTGGAGAAACATCGACAACACCTTCTAAAATTCTAGTAATACTACCATTAAGGTCGGTAATCGTGGTATCATACACATACCGTCCTGGTGCAATATTGGAAGTAATTTGAGAAGTTAAAGCAAGCGATATTGTTCCCTGCTGACTATTAATTGTCGTTGAGAAGGTGGCCGTTGCGTTGGAAGAATAATAAGATTTACGAATCTGACTATTTGCGGAATAGCCACTTAAATCATACAGTTCACCATATACATCATCAAGTGTTATGGTGGTGTTGAATGTGGTACCTTGTTCGAGATACAAGTTGGAGTAGGCAGCTGGCATTTTTAATTCCTGAAGTCATTATTCTTATTGGATATTTATGTCAATTACCACCTGAGCCTAGGAGTAAATGCGTTTTTTGGAATCTGAGATTGCGTTCAAAAAAATCTTGAGCTAAAACGCAAAAGTTCGAAATTTTAAGCCGTGTATGTTCCACCGGGATATACAAAAGTTATTAAAGTGTGTGTTGTATTACTTGCAACATAATAGGATCCGGTAATATTGCCGGAATACTTCACATTAGGTATCATAAAATTAGCAATACCTGAGCCACCAGCCACCCCTGTCAGAAACAGCCCACCATATTGATTCATAGTACTAGCGCCTCCTCCATGACCGGTATTAGGTCTTTCAAATCCAGTTGAATTATAAGAATAAGAAGAATATCCACCGCCGGCATACCC
>CAITEL010000101.1 GCA_903891375.1 uncultured Neisseriaceae bacterium | reverse complement strand
TGCTGAATTGAATAAAAAAGCACAAGAGTTTACAAATATTAAAATTATACATACATTGGTTATTAGGGTAATACCTGATGTTAATTATACTACAATTATTGTAAAAAATAATGATATTGAAGAAATAATAACCACAAGCTTAGTTATTTTAGCAGAAGGTGGTGGAATAAACCAAAGCCATATTAAATACAAAACATATGATTATGAGCAAATAGCTATAGTTACTAAAATCACAACGGAATTAAAGCATGAAAACATTGCTTATGAACGTTTTGAAGTTGATGGTGCTATGGTTTTATTACCGCATGATAATGATTATGTATTAATCTGGTCTTTAAATTCTGAACTAGCCTCTTTATGCTTAAATAAAGAGTTTTTATTGAAAAAGCTACAATCGTTGGGTTTTATGAAACGTTTTGGTAAAATCTCACTTCAACATAAAATTGCTTCATTTCCACTAAAATTTAAAGTAGCAGAAGAACGTGTATTGCAGCGTGTTGTTCTAATTGGTAATTCGTCACAGACTGTGCATCCTGTCTCAGCTCAAGGGCTAAACTTAGGCTTGCGTGATGTTCGAGATTTGTGTGAATTATTGATTAATTCAAATGTTGATATAACTAAGATTAATGGGTATAATGCTTTAAGGGCTAAAGATGTTAAGTATGTGAGTAGCTTTACGCATAATTTAGCTAAATTTTTAGAGCATCAAAATCCAATAATAAAACATTGTCGTGGGGTGGGGCTTATGGCTTTAAGTAATTGTAAATTTATACAAAATAAGCTCACTGAGAGCTTGATTTTTGGTGTGTAGTATGGAAGTTAAGAATTTTGATATTATTGTTGTGGGTGGTGGGCTTGTAGGTCTAGTATTTGCCTTAGATCTTGCTCGGAAAAAACCAAAGTTTCAAATAGCAATCATTGATGCCAAAGCACCTATTATATTAGATGACAATGTTCTTGATAGTCGTGTGTATGCTATATCACCACATAACGTAAATTATTTAGAAAATATTAGTGCTTGGCCAATAGATCAATCTCGTATTGGCACAATTGACAAGATGGATGTTTATGGTGATGCTGGTGGTAATATTGTTTTTAACAAATTAGATAATAATCAATTTTATTTAGCTAAGACCATTGAGTCAAATTTGCTACAAAAAAATATATTATTTGCAATTTCTGACTTAGATAATGTTAGTTTTATTTATGATGAGCTACAAAAAATTGAATATATTGCTGAGAATAAAATAAAATTAATAGGTGCTAATGGGCAATACATTAGTTATTTAATTGTTGGTGCAGATGGTACTAACTCATTTGTGCGTAATCAATTGGATTTTACGTTAAATCAAATAGATTATATGAGTCACGGTATTGTAGCTAATTTTACTTGTGAAAAACCACATAATAATACTGCACGACAATGGTTTAATGCTGGTAGTATTTTAGCATATTTGCCGTTACCACAAAATAAAATTTCTATTGTGTGGGCAAATAATCATTATAAAGAGATAATGGGGATGGATCAAACAATTTTTGAAGGTTTAGTAGCTAAGGTGGGTAATCATACTTTAGGTGGTTTAAAATTAATAACCCAATGCGAATCGTTTCCGTTAAAAATGAATTTACTCGAAAAAACATTCACAAAAAACATTGTTTTGATTGGTGATGCGGCGCATACTATTCATCCTTTAGCAGGGCAGGGAGTCAATTTAGGTTTTTGTGATGCAAAAAACTTGGTTGATACTCTATGTTCAGTAGAAAAGTATCATATTGCAGATACGACTACATTAAGTACATATGACAAAAAACGGCTTATTGCCGTAAAAAAAATCCAATTGACTTGTCATAGTCTAAATCGATTATTTGCAATAGACAACCAAGTTATTAAACATATCAGAAATTTTGGATTGAATATGGTAAATAACGTGCCATTTATTAAGCGTTTCTTAGCCAGTAATGTATAATCCTAGAAAAAGCAGTTTACACCTACTGCACTCAATTTATGCTTTGAATCTAAAGACTTTTTGTCAATTTGTTTGTTCACCGTTGGGATAGCGCCACGCTATACTTAGCACGGGCACAAATTGAGGTTTTTGATATAAGCCGACGCCGTGTACAATAGTACATCAGGAGCGAAAGCGGAAAGCGTGGTACATGCCAGTGTTAAGTATATCACAAAAAAATGACGATAGAATTGACGCAGGTAAATAGTTACTCTGTATCAAATGCTTTATCTCCGTTTATATCAGCCTGACCACTAGTTTTTAGGTTAGAAAAATCATATTTTGTCGGATCCAGAAGATGAGATGGTACAATATTTTGGAGTGAGCGAAACATGGTTGCGATTCTACCAGGATAACGTTTACCCCATTCTTGGAGCATTTCTTTGATTACTTGACGTTGTAAGTTTGGTTGCGAACCACATAAGTTGCACGGTATAATAGGGAAATTCTTACCTTCAGCGTATTTTATTATTTCTTTTTCAGCTAAATAAGCAAGAGGGCGAATTACAATATTATTGCCATCATCAGAAATTAATTTTGGTGGCATACCTTTTAGTTTTCCACCATAAAACATATTTAGAAATAACGTTTCTAAAATATCATCACGATGGTGACCTAGTGCTATTTTAGTGGCGCCAATTTCTTTAGCTACCCGATACAAAATTCCTCGACGTAATCGTGAGCATAAGCCACAAGTTGTCTTACCTTCTGCGATTACTCGTTTTACTGTAGAATATGTATCTTCAGTGATGATTTTATATTCAACATTGAGTTGTTCTAAGTAATTGGGTAAAATTTCTTTGGGAAATCCTGGTTGACCTTGATCTAAATTAACGGCAATTAGTTTAAAATTTATTGGCGCAATTTTTTGTAAACTCATTAATATATCTAAGAGGGTATAGCTATCTTTACCACCAGATAAACAAACCATAACTATATCATTGTTTTCGATCATGTTGTAGTCATGAATCGCTTTACCGACGCCACTGCGTAGACGTTTAGTGAGTTTATTAAATTCGTATTCTTTATCCATAGTATTAAATAGTTTATATCTAGTAAATTATAAGGACTACATTATATCATTATTTCGTATGTGATTATTTTAAATCACATTTTATTTAGCCCAAAATATTATATTATCACGCAAAAAAATGAAGCTTTCTATTGGTTTTTCTGTATTAGCTCATGCTATCATTGGGTATAGCAATAAATTTTGGTTACTCAATGGATACTAATTCGATGTTTTGCATTGGTGTATTTAAAAATAATTCACCAATTTGCTGAAATTTAGTAGATACATCAGTGATAAAAAAATTATATTGTGGGTTATTGTTATCAGAATGTTGCAACGAGTTTTCTTGTAATATATCAATGACAGTACTACATGTGTTATTTGCTGGATCAATTAAAACAACATCATTACCCATAATTCTCTTAATTGATTCCTTAATTAATGGGTAGTGCGTACAACCTAACACCATGGCTTGAATATTCTTATCCGTAAAGGCTTTTAGGTAATCAACCAAAATCAAATCTAATGCGTTATGTGTAATAATACCTTCTTCAATCAGCGGGACTAAAAGAGGGCAGGCCTGAGAAAACACTTCTATATCAGGGTTTATTTTATGTATAGCATTGACATAGGCGTTACTCTTAATCGTAGCATTAGTGGCGATAACTCCAACTCTGTTATATTTAGCACAAGCCTTAGCGCCGTTACTAATAACATCAATGACAGGAATACCACCAGCTAATTGTTTTACAGTGTCATAAGCAACTGCGGTAATAGTATTACATGCAATAACTATTGCTTTTACGTTACGTTCCACTAAAAACTTTACGGTTTGACTGGCAAACTTATTAATTAGCGATACTGATTTTGTACCATACGGTATACGAGCTATATCGCCAAAATAGATAATATTTTCATGGGGTAGCTTATCCATTATACACTTAACGACACTTAAGCCCCCAATGCCAGAATCAAAGACACCGATTGCTTTGTTATTCATGGTTTTTATATAGCCTCTAATTTATCTTCAATGCTCATTAAAGCCACATTACCACCAGTTGCAGTTATGTTTATACTCACACTCCGCTCGGTGGTTAGTAAATACAGTGGGTAACCACCTTGTGAGTTTTCCATTATATTAACTACTAAACAACCGTTTCTATTTGCTAGTTGATATTTTAAATCCATAATATTAGTATAATCTTTACTAATTAAAACTGCATTTAAATCTTCCACATCTGCTATAGCCTCATAAAAGAATATTTGTTTCGGTAGCAACTTATTAAATATTTTTGTGTCATTACAATATGGGATAAGCACACAGTTATTTGTCGCTAATGCGCAAATAATCTGTTTGGTATAATCTGTTTTATTATTAGCAAAACAACCAATAAAGCCACGCTTATCAAAATACATAAAGTTATGCTCACCAGTTGGGCCATCCAGATCAATATGTTTAGTAATTAAAACTTCTGCTGTAGTTTGTTTAGCAAAGTTAGTTAAAGAGATCACTTCGTCGTCGTTAAACCCAAGTGAACTTAATTTAATTAAAAATTCATTTAATATTTCAAATTGAAGTTTTTTTGGTAATGTTCCTATATTCGGGTTTATGTCACATTTTATTAATCTATGTAAGTATAATGGTCCACCTGCTTTAGGGCCTGTTCCAGACATTGCTTCTCCGCCAAAAGGCTGAACACCTACTACTGCACCAACCATGTTACGGTTTACATAAATATTCCCCGCTTTTATTTTTTCGTATACTTTTATCGTGGTTTCTTCAATTCTACTATGCACTCCTTGGGTTAAACCATACCCAGAAGAATTAATTTCATTAATAATGTTATCTAGATCATCAGCCTCAAAACGTATGACGTGTATAACAGGACCAAATATCTCTTTTGTTAGTTCATGAATACTACCAATTTCAATTAAAGTGGGTGGCACAAATGTTCCATTAATGCATTCTTTGGTTAACTTGGTTTGATATATTTGTCGTGCTTGTGAGCGCATCATTTCAATGTGAGCTAAGAGACTTTTTTGTGAAGTTGCATCAATAACTGGGCCAATATCTGTGGCTAAATCCATGGGGTTACCTACACGTAACTCATCCATAGCACCTTTAATCATGGTTATGACTTTATCAGCAATATCCGCTTGTAAATATAAAACTCGTAGGGCAGAACATCTCTGTCCAGCACTATCAAAACCTGAGGTTAGAACATCAATTACTACTTGTTCGGGTAATGCGGTAGAATCAACTATCATGGTATTTTGTCCGCCTGTTTCCGCAATTAATACTGAGTCAAAATCCTTCTTGGCTAAATTTTTATTGATTAGTTGCGCTGTATCTGTTGATCCAGTGAATATTACACCTTTAACCCGATTGTCTTTAGTTAGTGCGTTACCAATAATGCTACCAGAACCAGGCATTAATTGCAACACATTAGTAGGGACCCCTGCTATATGAAATAATTTAACGGCATAACATGCAATTAGGTTAGTTTGGTCTGAAGGCTTAGCGATAACACAGTTACCAACAACCAAACAACTACTTATCTCACCAATAAAAATAGCTAAAGGAAAGTTCCACGGACTAATACAGACTAAAGTGCCAAGCGATGTATAGGTTATGTTGTTAAATTCGTTTTTGATTTGGCTGGCATAATAACGACAAAAATCAACAGCTTCACGAACTTCATTTATTGCATTATTAATGGTTTTACCTGATTCTCTCACCAATAGACCAATTAGTTCAATACTATTTTTTTCTAACAAATTTGCCATTTTTAATAATATGTTTGCTCTCTCATTGCCAGTCATATTAGCCCAAATAGAGTAACCATTAATTGAATTGGTTATAGCAATTTCCACATCATCTAATGTGGCTCTAATTACACTACCAACAATTTCGTTGCTATTAGCTGGGTTAGTTACATTTTTTGACTCTCGAGCTGGTATATCAAAATTAGCGAGTAGCGGATAAGCCATATATGTATTATTAATTAGTCCATTTAATTGTTGTTCTATCTCACGTAAAGTTATTTCATCAGATAAATCAAGCCCTTTTGAATTAATTCGCCCATTTTGGTAGATATCCAGTGGTTGTTTAAAATTGGGATTCGGTTGTGTATTTGCTTTTATGCTTAAGGCAATTGGGTCAATTGTTAGTGTTTCAATTGGTATTAGTTTATCCACGATTTGATGAACAAAAGATGAGTTAGCACCATTTTCAAGTAATCTACGCACTAAATATGCGAGAAGTGTGTCGTAAGTACCAACTGGCGCATATACACGGCAAGTTATATTGAGATTGTTTTTACCAATGACATTATCATATAAAGATTCTCCCATACCAAATAAACATTGGTATTCAAATTTTTTATCTCTACCTAATTCGTAGATTGTGGCGAGAGTAAGTGCATTATGCGTGGCAAAAAGAGGGTAAATATTTTCTTGATAATCTAAAAGCTTTTGTGCACAGACAATATAAGATAAATCGGTATAAAATTTACGGGTAAAAACTGGGTAATCATTTTGACCATCAATTTGTGCACGTTTTATTTCACTATCCCAGTACGCACCTTTAACTAAGCGTACCATAATTTTACTTTGTGTGGTTTTGGCTAAATTAGCTACATAATCAACAACGTAAATTGCACGTTTTTGATAAGCTTGGATAACAAAACCGATTCCTTCAAATCCTCTTAATTCAGAATCATTAAGGAGCATATCAAGTAAGTCTAGGGATAGTTCTAGCCTGTCGGTTTCTTCAGCATCAATAAATAATGCAATTTGATATTTTTTAGCTAAAAGAAATAATTGTTTAAGTCTAGGGTATAATTCTTTAATGACTTGTTCTTTTTTTGCTCTTTTGTATTGTGAATGAATTGCCGATAACTTAACTGAAATGCCTGGTCCATTAATCACTCCACGATTATTATTCATTAAACCGACTTTGATAATTGCATCAGTGTAGTTATCCATATACCGCATTGCATCATGGTCAATTAAAGCTGCCTCACCTAGCATATCGTAAGAAAATTGATAACCTTGTGTTTCCTTTTCTTTTGCTGATTTAAGTGCTTTTTCTATTGTTTCACCCATAACAAATTGGTTTCCCATAAAGTGAATCGCAGTAACAATTGCTTTTCTAATTAAAGGTTCGCCACCATTTGCTACTAATTTTAATAGTATATCACCGAGTTTATCACTATTGGCAACTTGTGTTAGTTTACCTGTGAGTAATAACCCCCAACTTGTTGCATTAACAAAACTGTTTTCTGTTTTAGTAAAATGTCGCCAATCACCTTTAGATATTTTATCTTTAATCAATTTATCCTGTGTTTTTTTGTCTGGTATTCTAAGTAAGCTTTCGGCCAAGCACATGAGTGCTATACCTTCATTAGTTGATAGTTTATATTCATTCATAATAGCAGCCACACCACGATTTTTAATCGAATTTTTGCGAACTTTCTCAATCAAATTATGTGCAAGTAATCTACTTTTAACTTCTTGTTCTGCAGTAATGTTATTGATTTCTAATAAGTTTTTTACGCAAGCTGATTCATCCGTGCGGTAATTTTTACTGATTAATTCTTTTAATTCTGTTTGTTTTTGGCTGTATAAATTGTACATTATGTTCCTCGATTTTTGTTAATAAAGTATTCTCAAATTATATTATGTGAGTACTGTAACGTAATACTATAGTGAGAAGTAAAAGTTAAGTATATATTATATACCATTAATGCATAGAAGAGAGATGAAAATAAATTTCCATTTTTGCTCCTGATGTAGGAAAGTCACACGGCGTCGCTCATCAAAAACCTCAATTGCAGTTATTACAGTTAGGGATTATAGTTCATTGATATCTGTCAATTTAATAGTGATTTTTGATGGAGTTGATACAACCATTTGAGTTAACAGTAAATTCATGTGGTTAAATAAAAAATATATGCATTTTCTATGAATAATAGTTTATTTTATTGCGGTGCAACTTAATCTCCTTATGTTAAAATCGTGCTATCAATAAAATTTTATGGTAGTAGTAAATAATGAAAGACATACAAAAAACAATCGAAAATGCATATGCGGAAATTCACCTTTTAAAACATCCAGATAGTGAAATTATAGAAGCAGTAAATACGGTAATAAATACCTTAGATTGCGGTGGGATCAAAATTGCTGAAAAAATTGGTGAACATTGGCATATAAATGAATGGGCCAAAAAAGCCATTTTACTTTATTTTAAATTTAATACAAGTCAAGTGATTGATGCGGGTTGGACTAAATTTCATGATAAAATAAACTTAAAATTTAATGATTATGATTTAGATATGTTTCAAAAAGAGTCAATTCGGGTAGTGCCACACGCAATAGTGCGCAAGGGAGCATATATTGGTAAAAACACGGTATTAATGCCAAGTTATGTTAATATTGGAGCATATGTTGGTGATGGTACTATGGTTGACACTTGGGCAACAGTTGGTTCTTGCGCACAAATTGGTAACAATGTGCATTTGTCTGGTGGAGTTGGTATTGGTGGTGTATTAGAACCATTACAAGCTACCCCAACAATTATTGAAGATGATTGCTTTATTGGTGCACGTAGTGAAATCGTTGAAGGTGTAATAGTAGGAAAAGGTTCGGTTATTAGCATGGGGGTATTTCTTAGTCAATCAACAAAAATTTATGATAGAGAAACTGGTGAGACGCTATATGGACGTGTGCCAGAGTATTCGGTGGTAGTACCAGGGAATACCCCCGGACGTGATGGTAAACACTCTACTTATGCGGCAATTATCGTTAAAAAAGTTGATGCACGAACACGGGCTAAAGTATCAATTAATGATATATTGCGAGACTAAAATGTTGTATATTGCATTAACTCAAAATGATATTTTAATGATAGGGAATGACGAACATTCACCTATGTTACTTGGATTGTCGGAGATAAAGCAAATCGAAGGTATTTCGTCTATTTTGCATAAATCAGATACGGAGCATGTGGTGGTTTTAAACGATGAGAGTTTGTTGCCCAAATATTTCTCGATAATTAACATCCGCTTTGTACTTAACCATGTTGATATTGACACAGCAACACGAATCGTATATTATCAACAATTACTCCAGTATTACACCTCCAATAAATTCTGTGGTAGTTGTGGGGTAGCTACTATACGACAAAACACTAATAAATTTGTGTTTTGTAGCAATTGTCAAAGTGAGATATACCCACGAATTGCGCCATGTATTATGGTGCGAATCCATAAAAACAATGATATTTTAATGGCTCGTGGAGTGAACTTTCCTAAAGGGCGTTGGGGCTTAATTGCTGGATTTGTGGAAATTGGAGAAACTCTTGAAGAAGCTGTTATCCGTGAGGTAAAAGAGGAAGTTGGGCTAGAAATCTGTGAGATTAACTATTGGGGTTCACAACCATGGTCGTTCCCTAATACTACACTTATGGTTGGGTTTACTGCTAATTATAAATCTGGTGAACTAGTTTTAGATAACACTGAAATTGAAGAAGCTGGATTTTTTAATGCAACTAATATACCAGGGACGCCATCCAGTCAATTTAGTATTGCCGCAAAATTAATAAATGATTTTTTAAAAAAAGAAAGCATATAAAAATGAATACATTAAAAAATAAAATAGCACTTATAACTGGAGCATCAAGTGGGATTGGTGAAGCAACAGCAAGTGAATTTGCTAAACTTGGAGCTGATTTAATTTTAACTGCAAGAAGAATTGATAAAATACAGAATTTAGCGCAACAATTAGAAAAAGAGTACGCAATTAAAGTATTAGCCTTGCAATTAGATGTGCAAGATCACGCAAATATTGAAAAAGTAATTGGCGGTTTAACGGGTACTTGGCAGAACATTGATATTTTGGTAAATAACGCAGGTTTAGCTCTTTCGAGTGATTTTATACAAGATGCCACGGTGTCCAATTGGGATACTATGATAGATACTAATATTAAAGGTTTATTATACGTAACCCATGCAGTTTTACCTACAATGATTAAACGTAAGGTAGGGCATATTGTAAACATTAGCTCAATGGCAGGTATTGAGCATTATCCTCGTGGTAACGTGTATAGTGCAACAAAACATGCAGTTAGGGCTATTAGTAAATCATTACGCCTAGATTTATTAGGGCAGAATATCCGTGTTAGTGATATAGCCCCAGGTGCTGTTAATACTGAGTTTAGTACTGTTCGATGGAATGATAAACAAAAAGCCGATAATTTTTATAGTACATTCACTCCATTAACCGCAGAGGATATGGCCGATGCAATCACTTATTGTGTAACACGTAAGCCACATGTAAATGTAGAGACCATAGCAATATATCCAACAGAGCAGGCATCAGCAAATCACATTTGTGCGAATGGTGTACCTACAGCTGGAATGTTTCCCACAGATAAAAAATAGCGTATCACGTGCAATATTACAGGGCGAACGCATTTACATTCATTGAGAAATAACGAACGTGTTTCTATAAAAACCTCCAATTGTCGTCAGTGCCATCGCTCTTTAAAGAGAGTGGTGGTTTCAAAGCGTATTTAACTTATTCGTAAACGCATCAACCATAGTATCTGGCATAAATTTTATTAAATGCAATTTGGTGGCTTTATCAATTAGATCACTATAGTTAGTTGCATTTAATTTGCTATATAGCTGTTTATTAATAACACTTGCAACCGTTTTGGGTGATAGTGGTTTACCATATAGATTACCCAAAATTCTGGCAATATCTTTAGGTAATTTGCCTATCGAGAGTAGATAAAGTACTTCTTCTTCTCTTTTAGAAAGCCTAATTCTTCGATACAATAATTCATTAAGATTCTCAATTTTATTCTTCCCATCTACCATATCAAGTTTATAATTTTGTACTGCATTCACAATTGTATCAATTAACCCAGTTAATTTTTTTTGTGCTTGTTTTTCAGTTTGTAGTTTTTCATTTTCAAGTTTTAATGCCTCTGATTCTTTTTGAGCAGTTATATTAACAGATGTTCCAATTATGCCAATCAAGTCCCCACCCTCATTATATAATGGGGACTTAATTGCTAAATATGTAGCAATGCATTTACCAGCCTCATCATAAACATATTCCTCTTGAGAAGATATTTCTTCATTTTTAATCACTTGTTGACTATGTTGCCATATATAGTCTGCAATAGCTTTAGGATAAAAATCATAAGGTGTCTTACCTACTACCTCTTCTTTAGATTTTTTCATAGCATTTAAACACAATGAATTTGCCCCAAGAACAACACCTTGGATATCATGCCAATATATGGGAGCAGGAAACATGGTTGCTATTAGATTTAGTGATTTAAACATATCTACTGTATCATTTTTTTTAGAAACTTTAAATAATCTAAGATTCTTAATAATATTAGATACTTCCCCATTTTTATAATTAGCTAAATAAAAATTAACTGGAGAACTGTCTGTATCCTCAAACCAAAATGCATCCTCTTTTTTGCATGGCCACTCTATTCTTTTTAATATTGATTTAATATATCCATTAGAAGCTGAGCCAAACACCGAAGCTTGTGCTTGTTTAATGTACTCTAACATATTTAAATATAACATAATAATAATATTTTGACCTTTATACTCAGAAGACACACATGCTCTTGAGCCTTCATAAATATTTGGTAAATTTGGGTTTATGTATTTTTTTACTATATCCTCTGCTGTTTTATATTTTGATATTTCAAATAAAGTATTTTTTGTTGCCTTAAAACACCTAATACACCCTATCAATTTATTGTCATCAAAAGCTCCAAACCAAATAGCATGCTCTGTAATACGATCAACAAGCACCGTTTTATCATTTTGATTAATTATTTTTAACTCTGACGGATTATTCTCTGAAAATTGCCAGCCACCTTTTTTGC
Source organism: uncultured Neisseriaceae bacterium (assembly GCA_903891375.1). GTDB lineage: Bacteria > Pseudomonadota > Gammaproteobacteria > Burkholderiales > UBA11063 > Aquella. Next base: position 4,162 of record CAITEL010000101.1, on the reverse strand, counting down.
AATACTCTTCATATAGTAATGCGCAAGCATCTTCAATTAATTTGGGGTTATCTAGTATACGAACTTGTATCATAATCAGGGTTTTCCTAGCTCAAAAACTACTTTGTCACATATTCGTATGTTATTTGCGAATATTACCTAAAAACAAATAACTCACAACAGATAAAATACCGTAGCAATTCAATACTTACTATACAGCTCAGAATTGAGATCGTAACGTGTATTCTACGAATACATTAAACTATTTTTATCATTGGAGTTTATTATGGAACGTACTATAGAATTCAAAAATTTTGAACAAACAAGCGAAACAATTTCAGCAGAGTTATACCTAGAAGATGAATTTGTTGTTAAAATGACAGATAATATAACGCATGCAATTAACACTAAAACTAACAGTGTTGGGCTTTATAATTATTTTAGAAGTGCAATACTTACATATCTTTCATACAATAATACCAGCGACAATCAACACGTTATCTCAGCAAGCAGTTGGACAAATCACTAACAACATTGGGGGGTATAACACTTAAATATATTTCAACTTAGAAGAAAACTCCAGAAATTTATTTCTGGAGTTTTCTTGCTATTCACAATACATACCAATCGTTGATTATACCATAATAGTAACCACGTAACCATCCCCAATATTTTAGGTAGGGGTTGGAAGTTTGAATATGAGTTCTTTTGCATTTTTCAAAACCTAGTTTATGCCATCTATAACTCACATCTTTAGATTTTTCATTGTACCGATAAAAATGAGTATTCTTATCAATTTCGCAAACCCTAGAAACAAGTTGTTTGCATATTTATGTTTTTTTATAAAAGCTTAATCTATCACTTAATTGGACAATTTACTTATAAAAGGAGTATAATATTGGTATGATTAGTAAATTAATAGCATTGATGAGGGGGTAAAAATGGCTAACGACCAATCATTTGTAGAATATCACCAATTAGAGGTTTATGAATAAAACTGATTTAATACTACCCGAAGTAATACCGCATGTTACTTATCCACAAAATCTACCAGTTAGTCAAGAAATTGAGAAAATAAAATCTTTGGTTAAAGAAAACCAAGTTGTGATTGTGTGTGGTGAGACTGGTTCTGGTAAAACCACACAGTTACCTAAAATGATCTATGAGATGGGGTATTGTGCTCGTGCCAAAATCGGGCATACTCAACCACGTAAAGTGGCAGCGAAATCGATCGCAAGACGTATAGGCGAAGAGTTAAACAACCATGATTTAGTCGGTTATAAAGTCAGGTTTAATGATAAAACTAAACCTACGACTGCAATTAAACTTATGACTGATGGTATATTATTACAAGAAATTCAAACTGATAAACTTCTAAAACAATACTCGGCTTTAATCATTGATGAGGCGCATGAACGTAGTTTAAATATTGATTTTATTTTAGGCTATTTAAAAAATATTTTAGCCCAACGTTCCGATTTAAGAGTTATTATTACTTCTGCTACAATAGATAATGAAAAACTATCTAAATTTTTTGATAATGCCCCAATCATTATGGTTGAAGGTAAAACGTATCCAGTTGATATTATTTACCAACCGTTAAGTGAAGATGAAGAAGAGACCTTAGATTTGAATCAAGCAATATTTAGGGCGATAGAATCGTGTTTAAATATTGAGCGTGGTAATGTGCTGGTGTTTTTACCAGGTGAACGTGAGATTAAAGATTGTATTAGTAGCTTACGTAAAACCACATTAAAAAATTGTCAGTTATTACCATTTTTTTCACGCCAAAATGAAATTGAACAAAACCTAGTATTTAATAATGACGGGAATTTAAAGATTATTGTAACTACCAATGTGGCAGAGACATCTTTAACTATTCCTGGCATAAAATACGTAATCGATAGTGGTTTAGCACGGGTAAAACGTTATAATTCACGTTATAAGGTTGAACAATTACAAATCGAAAAAATCTCAAAATCAAGTTGCAAACAACGAGCAGGTAGGGCGGGGCGTTTAAGTCATGGCTTATGCGTTAGACTATATTCGGAAGTTGATTTTAATACCCGAAAATTATTTTCTGACCCAGAGATTTTAAGAAGCAATTTAGCCAATGTTATATTACGCTTATTAAGTTTTAGATTGGGTAAACCTGAAACTTTTCCATTTTTGGATCGACCCGATGATAAATTATTTAATGATGGCTTTAAAACTTTATTTCAATTACATGCAATAAATGAGCGAAATGAAATTACTTATATTGGTAAAAAAATATCGTTAATCCCTGTTGATGTTAATTTGGCTAGAATGTTATTTAGTTCGGTGCATGAATTTAATACATTAGCTGATGTATTAGTTATAGTGTCATTTTTAGCCATTAGCGATCCACGTGAGTACCCGCTAGAGTCTCAGGAAAAAGCAAAACAAGCGCATCAGGAATGGGTAAATAAACAATCAGATTTTGTAACAGTGTTAAATCTCTGGCAATGGTATCAAAACGAATTGCATCATAAAAAATCTAGACAAAAAATGTTAGAAGACATGCATAAACATTTTGTGTCAGCCTTACGTTTGCGTGAATGGCATGAGCTACATGGTCAATTAAAAGAGGTTGTAAATAATTTAAACATAACGCCATCATCGAATGGACAAACATTAAATACAATAAGCAATGAAATTGACCCGAATTACTACAAAGAGCTACATCAAACATTATTAACTGGGCTTATTAATAATATTGGGCAAAAAGATTTAGTAGAAAACATTTATCTGGGAACCAATAATAAAAAATTTTATATTCATCCAAGTAGTGGAGTTGACAAAGCTAAATGGGTTTGCAGTGCAAATTTAACGCAAACAACTAAATTATACGCCCGTACCAATGCTCAAATTTTACCTGAGTATTTAATCCCAATAACAAAACACTTAGTTAAATACACGTATTCAGAGGAACGATGGGAAAAAAACCGTGGTGAGGCAGTAGCTACACAATCAACCTTATTATATGGTTTATTGATTAACCGCAAGAGTGTGGCATTTTCTACAATTAACCCAGTATTAGCTAGAGAAATCTTTATTAAAGATGGTGTGGTGTTAAACCAGTTAGGTAAAAGTTATGCATTTATTAGCCATAATAAAAATATAATTAACCAGATTGAAAAACTTGAAGATAAAATAAGATCAGCATTTATTATTTTTGAAGATGAATTATTTAATTTTTATAATAAAATTATACCATTAGATATTTGTAATATTAGGAGCTTTGACTTATGGTTAAAAAATAGAGATAATGAAGAAAGCTTAAAATTAGAACAAAATAAATTTATAGCGCAATTTAGCCAAATCACAACAAATATTGAGTTATATCCTGATTTTATTATGAATGGGCTTGAAAAAATTAAACTCAAGTATATTTTTAACCCCGATAATGAAGACGATGGTATTTCTGCATTTATTGATATTAGTCAACTAAATAAAATCAGCATAGAGGTTTTTGATTGGTTGGTACCAGGATTAATTCGTGATAAACTAACCTATATAATCAAAGCATTACCAAAACATATTCGTATAAACTTAAACCCAATTAATACATTTATTACTAATTTTTTAGAAACGGCTGATGTAACAGAAAACTTAGCAAGCCAGTTATCCAGTAATATTAACCAGTTATTAAAAGGTGAAGTTAAAAAAGAACAAATCAATAATATAAAGCTTCCAAAATATTTAAATGTACATTTTAAGATTGTAGATAATAATAAAATAATATATAGCAACGATGATTTAGCCAAAGCCTATATTGATTTAGCTGACAAACTACATAAATTAGTAAGTGATATGAGTAGTAATCTTGAAGTGATAAATATTACAACTTGGGTAAATGAATTAAGTGATTTATTAGAACCTGTTAATTTAAAAATCAATAATAAAAGTTTGGTAGGTTATAATGCGTTAAGTGTCAAAGCTGGGCAAATAAATTTTGTAGTGGTTGATAATCTTGAAAAAGCAATATCAAGTAGTAGAAACGGGATGTTTCATCTGGTAAAATTACATTTTACCAACCAAATAAAATATTTGCAACAAAAACAATTTGTGAGCTTTAAACAAGTGTGTATGTACTTGCGAGAAATCTACAATAAAGACGAGTTTTTAACCGATGCAATAAATTATATTTTAAAAATGAGTA
>CAITEL010000100.1 GCA_903891375.1 uncultured Neisseriaceae bacterium | reverse complement strand
ATTAGAAACTATGGCGCAGATTGGTTTAGTCAAGTTTTTGAGAGTAAAGAAGTATTTAATACAACATGCTTAACTAAATTACGACAACATAAACAACAGAATCATAATGTGGTATTTGTCTCAGGTGGATTTTTTGCTACTTTAGAACCTCTAGCCAAATATTTGGATGTGAAATTTATATTATGCGTAGAACCAAATAATCGTGATGGTATGCTAACAGGGGACATTAATTTGAACACGCAAACAATTGGTATGGGTAAGGCTCGCGCCATACGACAATTTATGCAAAAACAATATGTACAACATACTCAATTACTACAACAGAGTTATGCCTACGGCGATCATATAAGTGATTATGATATGTTATTAGTTGTAGGAAATCCAATAGTGGTGGGGGATGATAGAGAAATGGTTGCCATTGCAAATAAAAATGGCTGGACAATTTTAAATTAATTTAATAAGAGGAAATTTCGTGAAAGAGCGTATTATAGCAATAATAGTTGATGCAGTCAATATTATAAATCATAATTTGGATAAGCCATTACCAAGTAATTTATTAGAACAATGCCCTATCTACGGTGGGCAAGATGGAATAGATTCAATCTCTTTGGTGTCATTGATTAGTATTGTTGAAGATTCATTAGAAAATCAATTGGCTGTATCAGTAATATTGGCAAATGAAAAATCAATGTCAATGAGAAACTCTCCATTTTTAACTGTTGGTGGATTAGCAGATTATATTTGTACTTTAATTGCAAAAGAAAGCGCATAATCATGACACAAAAAATAATGTTAATTACTGGTACGAGAAAAGGTATTGGCAAATCTTTAGTTGAGTATTATACCCAGCAAGGTTACTATGTAGTTGGATGTAGTAGAGGTGAGGTGGATTATAAATTAGAAAATCATTCACATCTAATTGCAGATGTTTCAAATGAGAATGAAGTAAGAGGTATTTTTTCTTTTATTCGCAATAAATTTGGCAAGCTGGATGTATTGGTTAATAATGCAGGAATTGCATCGATGAATCATATAATGCTGACCCCATTATCAACGGTTACTAATATATTCAATACTAATATGATTGGTACATTTTTATTCTGCCGAGAAGCCGCCAAATTAATGGCAAAAAATAAGTTTGGTCGAATTGTAAACTTTACAACAGTTGCAACTCCATTAAAACTTGAGGGGGAGGCTATATATGCAGCATCAAAAGCGGCGGTGCATTCTTTTACTGAGGTTTCAGCTCGTGAATTAGCACCACTTAATATAACAGTTAACAGTATCGGTCCAACACCCGTAGATACCGATCTAATAAAATCAGTTCCAGAGGACAAAATGCAAAGATTGATTAATCGACAAGCTATCCCAAGAAAAGGTACGGTTGAAGATATAATTAATGTGATTGATTTTTTTATTAGCAATAGAAGTGATTTTATAACTGGGCAAAATATCTTTTTAGGTGGAGTTTGTTGATGGACACTCTAACTTTTATTAAAAATATTCAAGGGTACAATCAAATAGCTATTATACATCACGGTAAGCATTATTCTTATGAGTGGGTAATTAATAAAATTGATGAATATAAAAAACTATTACGTAATAAAAAAATAAATCAAGGTGCTATTGTCCAATTAAATACAGATTTTTCACCTTACTCAATTGCTATGTTATTTGCCCTAGCAAGTACGAATTGTATTGTCGTGCCAATGACAAATATTGTTTTAGAAAAACAAAAAGAATATCAAGATATAGTTAAAATAGAACGCATTATTTCTTTCAAAGAAGCTCAAGT
>CAITEL010000099.1 GCA_903891375.1 uncultured Neisseriaceae bacterium | reverse complement strand
GATACTAACCAATTAGTGGCCTCAGGTGTGCTACTGACAAATAATAATGTTTCTTATTCATACCAAGGGTTAAACAATATTAAAGTGTCAATGCTCAATGAAGCATTGAGTAATGCTGCACAATCTGGGGTACAATTTGCTAAGCAATCAGACAGCAGATTGGGGAAGATTCGCAATGCATCGCAAGGTCTTTTTAGTATAACTGCGGTAGATGGGTCTTCTGGTGATAGTAGCATTAATAAAAAAGTCAGAGTTGTAACCACTGTGCAATTTTTTTTAAAGTAGGGTATTGAATTGCTATGCGTATTTATTTACTTCTGAGTTTGTTCTTTTTTAATATTGTATTTGCTGATTGTGTGTTTAATATATCCAATCAAACATTGTATCCAATTAATGTTCGTGTGGGATTTTATAACGCTGAATCAAGTAGTTTTATGGTGTCTAATCAAATATCTAAATCCATTAATGTGAAAAGCACAAATTCATGTTATTCTACAAGTAGAGGTGGTATGGGGTTAGCTTATATTACACTAATTGGTGGACAAAGTTCTGGTGGTTGGATTTTTAGTCCACAAAATTACATGATTCGTGCAGTTGGGGTTTCACATAAAAATAACGATTTTGTTATTGGGGTAGAACCTAATGGTAAAAAAATCAGCTTATTGAATAATTATAAACCAGAAAGTGATACCTTTAGTGTTGTGTTAATGCCAGCACAATTTAGAGATTCTAAGACTGGTTCATTTAATTGACATTTATATATCACTTGTGGTAAAATCGGGGTCTTATTTCAAAATAATTTAATTAATTAAGGAGTTTCAAATGTATGCGGTTATAAAAACTGGCGGCAAACAATATCAAGTTGCTGTTGGCGATAAAATAAAAGTAGAACTGATACCAGCAGACATTGGCAGCCAAATCACTCTTTCCGAAGTTTTAATGATTGCTGACGGTGAAAACGTAATTATTGGCACACCTGTTATTGATGGTGCTAATGTAGTTGCGTCTGTGGTACTAGAAGGACGACATAAAAAAGTACGTATATTTAAAATGCGTCGTCGTAAACATTATCAAAAACATCAAGGGCATCGTCAGTATTATACTGAGATTCAAATTGATGCGATTAATAACTAAGGGGAGCAACTAAGATGGCACAAAAAAAAGCTGGTGGTAGTTCGCGTAATGGACGTGATTCTAATCCGAAAATGTTAGGTGTTAAAGCCTACGGTGGTCAATTAATTTCTGCGGGTAGCATTATTGTTAGACAACGTGGAACTAAATTTCACCCAAGCAAAAATGTAGGTATTGGTAAAGACCATACTATATTTGCTAAGGTGGATGGTTATGTTGAGTTTTCAGTTGGTGGTGAATTTAACCGTAGTTTGGTTAGTATTATTCCTGCTGAATAAATTCTAAATACGTAAATCGTATATAAAACCCCACATTTTGTGGGGTTTTTTTAAATGGGGCAAATATGAAGTTTATCGATGAGGCTAGGGTTGATGTAATCGCTGGTAATGGCGGTAATGGTTGCGTATCATTTAGGCGTGAAAAATACATAGAAAAAGGTGGCCCTGACGGTGGTGATGGCGGTCGTGGTGGTAATATTATAATGATTGCTGACGAAAACTTAAACACGCTAATTGACTATCGCTTTGTAAAGAAATATATTGCTGAGAATGGTAAAAGTGGCAGGGGTGCAGATTGTTTTGGGCACAAAGGTGATGATGTATATTTAAAAGTTCCAGTAGGGACTATCATCATTGATGATGAAACAGGTCTTACCCTAGGTGATTTGAGTGAAAACGGTATTGAAATAATTGTGGCTAAGTGTGGTAAGGGTGGTTTGGGTAATTTACATTTTAAATCATCTACGAATCGTGCGCCACGGCAGGCTACTCCAGGTGAAAAGGGTGAGAGACGTACACTTCGTTTAGAGTTAAAGGTATTAGCTGATGTTGGGCTACTTGGGTTACCTAATGCTGGTAAGTCAACGTTTATTAGTGCCGTATCATCAGCACGGCCAAAAATTGCAGATTATCCATTTACAACATTACATCCAAACTTAGGGGTGGTACGGGTTGACCACGAGAAAAGCTTTGTTATTGCGGATATTCCTGGAGTTATCGAGGGTGCATCAGAAGGTCTCGGTTTAGGTTTTAAATTTCTACGACATTTACAGCGGACTAAAATTTTATTACATTTAGTTGATTTATTCCCCATGGATGATACACTTGACATTGTTGCAAGTAGTGTTGCAATAACGCAAGAGCTAAAAAAATATGATGAAGAATTATATAATAAAAAACGTTTTTTAGTAATTAATAAAATCGACTTATCATTAGAAGAAGAGCGTAAACAATATATTGATGATTTTATTACTAAATTCAAACAGTTTGATACTAATACCTGTTTTGATAAAATCTTTGTTATTTCTGGGGTAACTGGCGAGGGTTGTAAAGAGCTGTGTTATTATTTAATGGATTTTATAATTGCCCAAAAAGTGTAATTTAACATGATCTGCAAAATTAATAAAGTTTTGATAATAATCATGTATAATAGAGGTATTAAGATTATTTTATAGGACGGTGTTTCGTGAAATTTTTAGATATAAGAACTGATTTTGCATTTAAGAAG
>CAITEL010000098.1 GCA_903891375.1 uncultured Neisseriaceae bacterium | reverse complement strand
TCATTGATGAATTTAGCTACCTTAGTGCGTTGTTCTGCTCTAATTATTATCAAACAATTACCAATTTTTGCAGTATGTAGTGATACATTTAAATTATATCAAGAAGAGAAATTTAAGTTGTTTCTTGATGAGGTTCAAAAAGGTACAGCTAGTCTAAACACTAAAGTTTTTAACGAGCATGATATTTTACATAATGCATATTTGACTCAGTTAGCATTGCTTAAAATTCGACAAAATGAAAAAATTAAACTTTTAGCAAATTTATTTGCATCATATTTCAATAAGATTACCGATGATGTTTCAAAAAGAAATGATTATAATGATGATTATGAGCTTTTTATAAATATTATAGAACAAATCAACATGAATGAGTGGAAACTCTTGATAATTTTATATGATTTTGAGCTAAAGAATGAACTGGTGAATAAAAAAACTGATAGTAATGTATTAACAATTATTAGCTCATATTGGGATAATTTTTTAACTGAAGTTAAATCTCAATTAAATTTTGATAAATTATATGTTGAAGCTGTTTTAACCAAATTAAATGGGACTGGCTTATATCAAACAATTAATGGTATGTATTTAGGCTATCTTGGTAATAAAGGTAATCTGACGCCAATTTTTTATAAATTAGTTGGTTTTCTGTAGTAGCTTTTTATGACCATTATTCTGCTATTATATCGAAATCAAATATTAACTTATAGCGGTGGCGGGTTCTTTAACACCACCCAGTAGTGAATAACTAATTGATATTATTGTGGTTTTGTGATAGATTTAGTTACATCTGGGCATAATCTGGGATAAATGTATGTGATATGTGCCAAAAATACAGGGGCATCCCGAATTTTGAGGCTACACCATCCAGAAAATTTTTATTGATTTTTGAAACATTGTCTCTTACCCATACATTACTTATTTACACATAAACTACCAAATTGGTGGTTTGTATCCCAATAAGATATGTACTAATAAGAACAACTTATAAAAAGGTTAAATTTATGAATAAAATTAGCTTGCTGCTTTTCATTATGATAGGTTGTATAAAATTAAGCTATGCCAATACTGTTACGCCAATTACTGATTTTAATAGCAAACAATATCTGGGAACATGGTATGAAATTGCAAGATTACCAAACAGATTTGAGAATAAATGTACTGTACCGATTACTGCTAATTATTCAATCAATCCTGACAACCAAAATCAGCTTATTGTAGTAAATCAGTGTAATACCAAAGATATCAATCCCAACATAGCAACTGGTGTTGCATATTTTATAGAGTCTGCTAATATTGGCAAATTAAAAGTAACGTTTTTACCGAAATGGTTAAGATGGTTGCCATTTGGTTATGGTGATTATTGGGTGCTATACACTGATTATGATACAGTTGCTGTTATTGGTAGCCCCGATCATGAATATTTATGGATATTGGCTCGCTCAAACGATTTAAAGCGTGATATTTTAGAGAAAGCACTTCTAGTTGCTAAGAATCAGGGGTTTGGTACCGATAAACTGATTTTTAATTATAAATATAAAGGCGAACAATTGCCTGAAGAGTCTCAAATCCAATAAGGTTTATCTCTCTTTGTCCAGCTAAATAGTTGTGATTTATATTGTTTGTAATAATTACGATAACTCTCTATTACTGAGCCAGTCCTGCACTCATCAGGCATAACACAAGCAGGTGATAAATCGAGAATAGACAAATTGCTACCGTATGCAATAATACTGTCAGTAATAATTCTGTTGGTTTGTAGAGTGGTATAACTCAAATGCTCACGACTATATCTATATTTGTACTCCTCGTGTAACTCATGTGTACAAGCTACTAGCCATGCAAAGTTATCATGATTTTTACTAACCCAAATAGTACATGGATGATTAATATGCGATTTTTTGTAAGGAACATCAATAATATCAAGTGTTATTTGCAAATTAGGATTAACTAGAACTGCGGTACATAACATTTGACAATGCTCAAGTATCATTTTTACGCAATGTTTATCAGCGTGGAACATTGCAGAATTTTTTATATCTGCATCAAGTATAAATATGTTCATAAATAAACTCACAACCTACCAAATTACTAGTTTGGTGATAAATATAATTGGGTACTGATTTTACCATGTTAATAAAAGTTTTGATTAATTAAAAACATACGAAGTGAATATATTTTTAAATTGTTGTTATTTGTAGGCTGTTTAGGAGTAAAATATAGTACTTAATAAAGTTTTGGGTTAGAAAAGATATGTTATATTGCGTTAAGTTTCTCATGGTAACCTTAATGGTGTTTTCTTTATGTGCTTGCTCAGGTGTGACTTTTTCTGATTGGCATTTCCCTTATATGATGGAGGTACAGCAGGGTACTTATATTACCGATAGTCAATTTAAACAATTAAAAATTGGCATGTCAAAGGATCAGGTGGTATTTGTGTTAGGTTATCCGCTATCACAATATTTGTTCATGAAAAATCGTTGGGATTTTGATTATCAAGACTATAAAAATAACAATTTAATTAAGAGTTATAGAGTAACAATTATATTTGATAATAATTCTAATGTGGTTGGTGTTACAAAATCTGGTGATATGTTGTTTAAGATCG
>CAITEL010000097.1 GCA_903891375.1 uncultured Neisseriaceae bacterium | reverse complement strand
TGTTAAAGTTTTTGCTCCTAATCAAAAACAATATTATGTAATAAATCATTTGACTAAAAAGGAAGTTTTAGAAGAACGTAACGTTCTTGTTGAATCTGCACGGATTGCTCGTGGGAAAATTCAGGCACTAGAAGAATTGCAAGTAAGGGATTTTGATGCTTTAATACTGCCTGGCGGGTTTGGAGCTGCAGCAAATTTGTCTGATATAGCATTTAAAAATGAAAATGCTACAGTAATAGAAGATTTGAAGGCGATAATCATCAAATTTCATAAATTATCTAAGCCAATTGGTGCAATATGTATCTCTCCTGCAATTTTAGCGGTAATTTTAAAAGATCTAGTTAAAGCTAAAATTACTCTTGGTGATAAAAATCCACTTATTACTAAATTAGGTGCATTGGAGGAAACCTCTTCAGCCAGTGATATAGTTGTAGATGAAGCAAATAAGCTAGTTACTACTCCTGCTTTTATGCTAGATGCGCCATTAACTCAAATTCATACAGGAATTGCAAAATTAGTGAATAAAATCCTTGAAATGCATAATGGTTACCACCAATAATATGAGGAAATAAGAGGTATTTAAAATTGTAAATAGTTTGGATAGGGTTGTATTTATTAAGTTGTTTATCTAACGATCTGAAATTGGATATACAAATGATTATAGAGAAACAGTGGTATTTGCCATGGTAACTTTAAGCATGCGGTTGTAGCAAACAAGCTTTGTTAATAGAGTGGTAGTTTAATTGGATTACAACGAGACTTTCTATTTTTTCTATATAAAAGATATTAATTAATGGTGACGAACTTAGTAATCTCATTATATAGCACTTTATTTACTATATTGATAACTTGTTGGTTAGAGGATTTAATAAAGAAGTGATCACCTGGTAATAGTTGATGTTCAAATGAAGAGTTAGTTTGTTCTTGCCACTTTAGTAAATCATTTGAATCAAATGTATTATCATCTAGTCCGCCTAAAGCTGTTATAGGGTATGTAAGTGGTGGTTCGGCATTATAGCTATAAGTTTCAGACACACAAAAGTCAGCGCGTATTATTGGTAAGAATATAGCCATAAGTTCTTTGTCTTCTAGTATATAGTTTGGAATCCCATTATACTGACGAATTTTTTCAATAAGCTCTGAGTCTGGTAGATTATGAATAGGCGTTCTTTTAAGTGGTACTTGTGGTGCTTTAGTGCCAGATATAATTAAGTATTTTATTTGTCGTATTTTGTTTTTTCGTAATATGCGTGCAAACTCAAATGCTATTAACGCTCCAATACTGTGACCAAAAAAAACACAAGGTTTATCGAGATAGTCATTAAAGTCTAAAGATAATTGATTAACTATCTCAGAAACGTTGTTTATTAAAGGCTCGCTGAACCTGTTTTCACGGCCCGGTAGCTGGATAGCGACTAGGTCAGCGTTGTCTATAAGATCTTTGGACCACTCCCTATAAGCGGAGGCGCTACCACCGCCATAATGAAAACAAAATAACCTAATATAGGAATTTGTATTATACTTAAATGGCATAAACCAATTAGACTTTGACATGTGTATACTAAATCTGATATATTTAACTCTAATCTTGTATCAGTCCAAATACATTGACTCGTAACAAGATTTAACTAATTTTTTATAATGCCTAGGTATTATATTCTTGTTAATACACCTATGGCAAGTATAAAACTAATATAGCCTGGTACTATTGAGCTTAAAGTACTGCTAGGTATTTTGATTAACTTAGATATTCAACAAATATGTTATCAATACTAATGATTGGACTTGTTGCATAGGATCAATTAAAATACCACCAAAAGTATATAAATCTAGTTTTATCTCACTAATATTAGAAGTGATGATAATTCTCGATAATAGAAAATAAAACATTTTATATAAGGTAAATATGAACCAAGAAAAAAAGACATTCAATGCTGAAGTTAGCAAGATTTTACATCTGATGATTCAGA
>CAITEL010000096.1 GCA_903891375.1 uncultured Neisseriaceae bacterium | reverse complement strand
CATACTAAGTTCGAAGCAGAAATCTACGTATTATCTAAAGATGAAGGTGGACGTCATACTCCATTTTTTAGTAACTACCGCCCACAGTTCTATTTTAGAACAACAGATGTGACAGGTGCAGTTAGCTTACCATCAGGTGTAGAAATGGTTATGCCTGGGGATAACGTGCGTATTAATGTGGAACTAATTGCGCCAATTGCGATGGAAGAAGGCTTACGTTTTGCGATCCGTGAGGGTGGTAGAACAGTTGGTGCTGGTGTAGTATCTAAAGTTCTTGCATAATAATAAGAATATAGGTCAATAGCTCAATTGGTAGAGTGTCGGTCTCCAAAACCGAAGGTTGGGGGTTCGAAGCCCTCTTGACCTGCCAGGTGTTTAGCCAAACGAACGAGTTTGGCTAATGTTTTTTATAATCTTTTAAAAGAATTAGTGCTATGAGTGCACCTATAAAGCAAAATGAAGTAAAAAAACCCAGCCATATTTTTGATTATTTATCATTAATCTTGGTTATAGCAGGTTTAACATTATTTTATGTTTTAAAAATAAATATATGGTTAAAATGGGGTATTGTAGTAATATCTCTAGCGATTGCATTATGTTTATTTTATTTTGTATCGAGTACTGGTTTAAATTTACATGCATATTTTAAAGATTGTTGGCGTGAATTATCTAAAGTAGTGTGGCCGAGTCGTAAAGAAACAGCGCAATTTACGTGGGTAGTATTCTTATTTGTTCTAGTTCTAGGTTTATTTCTTTGGTTGATAGATAGTTCGATTTCTTGGCTATTCTATGGTGTAATATTAGGAAGGGGTAGCTAATGAATTTATCGTGGTATGTAATACAAGTTGCGAGCAATATGGAAGATCGCGTTCAAGGTTTAATTATTAAAAGTATTATAACCAAGATGCGTGGCTATCAAGAAAGTGATGAGTTAGATAAAGAAAACGAATTAAAAGAATCATTTGGTATTAGTACCGAACTTACAGAAGACCATCAAATTGAAGAATTCTTGCGTATAAACTCAATCGTAGTACCTAAAGAAAAAATTGAAGAATTACGTAATGGTAAAAAACGGGAAACTGACCGTAAGATATTCCCTGGATATATTTTATTGCATATGCATTACACAGATGAGCATGGACTTTTAATTAGAAGAACACCAAAGGTTGCAGGTTTTGTCGGTGTAGGTAAAGATGCTAAGCCAGTACCTATCTCTCAAAATGAGGTTGATGGAATCCTACGTCAAGTTGAGCAATCAAAAGAAAAAGCCAAACATAAAGTTGAATTTGAAGTTGGAGAGAGGATTCATATTATTGATGGGCCTTTTGTTGATTTCAATGCAATTATTGATGAAGTTGTATATAACAAAACTAAATTAAAAGTCAATGTACAGATATTTGGGCGTGAAACTTCAGTTGAATTAGACTTCGGTCAAGTAGAGAAAATCGTCTAAGATATTCAAAATGGTTGCCATAACGTTCGTGGCGTGGCAATCTTCTAATAAAGCATCTATACTTAGTGAACCCCGAAATTTGAGGTTTTTGATAAGCGACGCTGTGTACAATAGTCTATCAAAAGCAAAATCATAAAAACTCAAATGATGACAATGCTATGTATAATCATATTTTGAGTTTAATATGAACATAAATTCATCATCTACATTAAAAACAAATCAAAAAAAAATATTCATAGCTGCAAGTATTGGCAACGTATTTGAAATTTTTGATTTTTTTGTCTTTGTGTTTTTATCGTCGGTTATTGCCGACTTATTCTTCCCTAAAAGTATCGGGGTATTAGCGGTTATATTTACGTATGTAACTGTTAGTATTAGTTATTTACTTCGTCCTTTTGGTGCAATTATTCTTGGTAGTTTGGGTGATAAATATGGGAGAAAATCCATATTTAGTTTGTCGATTTTAATGACGGCAATACCTTCATTAATTATAGGTATTTCACCAACATTTTCTCAGATTGGTTATTTTGCGGTTTTCATATTACTTATATCTAGAATATTTCAAGGCTTTTCTTCTGGTGCGGAATTACCAGGCTCGGTTACGTACATTGCCGAGACGTATCATAAAAAGAATTATTACTTTTATGTGGCATGTATGCCATTTGGTGCAAATATGAGTATTGCACTAGGTTCTTGGTTGATTCATGTAATGGTAGCAAATATGAGCCATGATGTTTTATATAGTTATGGATGGCGTATTCCTTTTTTACTGGGTAGCCTACTTGCAGTTATTGGTTTTTATATACGTAAAAATCTTACAGAAAGTGCCGAATTTCCTCAAGCATTAACTAAGCATAAAATACATAGAGTACCATTTGTGGTATTATTTACGCAACATAAAGCTAAACTAATTATGGGGATTTTTTTGGTTTTAATTGCTTCACTTATTACATCAGTGTTTCATATATTTTTACCTAATTTATTGGTTAAATTTTTGCATTTAGGTATTGGTGTGGCGGCTAATATTAGTTCGATGGGTGCTTTTACTATTTCAATTGTTATTATTTTAGCCTCATTACTAACTTCTAGAATTAAACCCATGTTAATAGTCAAATATGCGTTATTTGGCCTTATTCTTGCTTTAATGGTATTAATGAGTGGTTTATTTTCATTATTTGATGTAAGAACCTTATATGGTGTGGTAATAGTTCTATCTATCTTAGTTGGTTGTGTTAATGGAGTCTATTTTGGTGTATTGGTTGATTTATTTCCAGTAGATGTGCGCTATAGTGGTGTTGCTACGTGTTTTAGTTTAGCTTCATTGCTTGGGCAAGGTTTAACTCCATTATGGACGAGTTTTATTTTGGCGACTACCAATAACTATAAAATAATTATAGGTGTATGTTTAGTAATAGCCGTTATATCTTTAATTAATAGTTTTTTTCTAGATAAACATTTAACGCCGTCATCAGCACATTAAATAATTAGGGAGTGACAGTATGGAACAATTAAGTAACTCCAACAACAATGCCAATAAATATCTTGTCAACCTTGTATTAGATTTACCATTAGATCGAGAATTTACTTATAGTTGTGAGACACAGCTTACACTAGGCCAGCGAGTTCTGGTGGAGTTCATCAATAAACAAGTGGTGGGGTTTGTTTGGCGCAGTATAACTGAACTTGAGTTAGATTGTTCAATAGATAAGATAAAACCAGTAATAAATATTTATCCTGAGGTTATTCCCTCGGATGTCTTACAATTAATTAAATTCACGGCCAAATATTATCATTATCCAATAGGTCAGGTATTTTTTACTGCAGTACCAAGTCTATTGCGAAAACCAATCTTTATTCACTTAGATACAGAAAAATATATTAAATTAATTCGTCGAGATCATGAAGTTTTTAAAAAACGGATGGGACTCAAGCAACAAGAGTTGTACAGTAAACTACAAGATAGTATTTTGAGTTATACACAGATAAAAGAAATTCTTGGTATTACGTATAAAAAGCTTATTGAAAAATGGTTATCAATTGGCGTTATTGGATATTGTGAGGGTAATATTTCGACACTGATTCCTAAAATAAGCAATAAGCTTCCATTAAATACAGAGCAATGTGACGTAGTTAATCAAATATCACAAAATTTAGCTAAATTTTCCCCAGCTGTACTCTATGGTATCACTGGTAGTGGTAAAACTGAAGTTTATTTAGAGTTGATTGAAAACGTAATTTTATTAGGTAAACAGGTATTAGTTTTAGTTCCAGAGATTAACCTAACCCCACAATTATTAGATAGATTTAAACGTAGATTTAATAATATGCCGATGCATATTTTAACCAGTAATGTTAGTGAGAAAGAGAGAGTTACTGGTTATATAGAAGCGAGTTTACATACAAAACAAATAATTATAGGCACACGCATGGCGGTGTTTACGCCATTTAAAAACTTAGGATTAATCATTGTGGATGAAGAGCATGATTCTTCATTTAAGCAAAATGAAGGCCTGCGATATAATGCACGTGATTTAGCGGTTTATCGGGCAAATTATTTTAACATTCCTATCATATTAGGTTCAGCTACCCCATCATTAGAAACTTTATATAATTATAAATTAAAGCGGTATGCATTATATAAGCTAACTGGTAGAGCTGTGGCTGGAGCTGTATTACCAGAAATAAAATTATTAGATTTAAATACTATACCAGCAAATAATGGTTTGACAGATAATGTAGTAAAGGCGATACAAAGTAGGTTTATAAATAAAGAATTGAGTTTAATTTATATTAATCGTCGTGGTTATGCCCCAGTTATTAGTTGTTATGAATGTGGTTGGGTAAGCAGTTGTAAAAATTGTTCAAGTAATATGGTTTATCATAATAAAGAGGCACGGCTTAAGTGTCATCATTGTGGATTAAGTTATAAGTTGCCTAGTGTTTGTCCTAAATGTGGTAGCAAATATATTCAAGCGATTGGTCAAGGTACGCAGAAAATAGAAGAAACATTAGCGCAAATATTTCCTGAGGCGAGGGTTTTACGCATCGATCAAGATACGACTAACTCCAAGCTTGCATGGGATAATTTATATGCCAAAGTGCATAATAATGAAGTGGATATATTAATTGGCACTCAGATGTTAACTAAGGGGCATGATTTTCATAATTTAACTTTAGTTGTGGGGTTGAATTTAGATAGTGGGCTATATAGCTATGATTTTAGGGCAACAGAATTTTTATTTACACAATTAATGCAAGTAAGTGGTCGTGCGGGGCGTGGGTTAAAAAAAGGAGAAGTTCTTTTACAAACGCATTATCCGCGGCACGAATTATATCAATATTTAATTAAGCATGATTTTGCAGGTTTTGCGAATTTTTTACTTAAGGAACGTAAAGGGTTAACTTTACCCCCATATACTTTTTATGTGTTGATTCGTGCAAGTAGCAATAGTTTGGACACTACTATGGCATTTTTAACGCAAGTTCATGAGCTACTAATTAAAAATAGTGATAATTCAACAATAATTTATCATCCAGTTGCATCAGTAATGCAACGTTTAAAAAATAAAGAGCGTGGGCAAATTTTACTATCAAATAATAAAAGAAAAGAATTACACGATTACTTAGCTATGGTGCTACCATTAATCGAAAAACTAAAACATAAATCAGATATATTATGGCATGTAGATATTGATCCAACCGACATGTAATTAATTTGCTAAAAAGCGACATATTATTTATGGATAAGGAGGCTACAATTAATAACTTTTACAATTAGATAAATTATGATATAATGATATCATGAAAAATTATGAAATTTTTATATTACAAATTGCTTTATCGAAGATTCTTTTGCGACCACGCTTTGTGGTTTTACGATTACGTTTATTTTCATTGATATTAGGAATCATTCCCGCATTAAAGATTTTTTTACGATTATCTTTGTTGTCATAGCCATCATCAAGGCTCATGATTGACCTAAAAATATTGATACCTAAGGTTTTTACAATGATTTTTAGTTTGGTGAAGGCTTCAGAAAATTAATTTGCTAGTTATTTGGAGAATGAAATTATGCAAATAAAAAACATGAGATGGTATTTAATGTTATTAGCTTTTGTGGGTATACTTATTTGTTATATGGATCGCTCTGCCCTTGCCTATGCTATAGAACCAATCAAGTCAACGTTTAATTTAAATAATGAACAATTTGGAATTTTATCTTCCGTTTTTGGTCTTGGCTATTTACTCATGATGTTTATGGGTGGTGTATTAGTTGATAAATTTGGTGCACGTGGTATATGGTCTATTTTCGCCTTTGTTTGGTCAGTTGCAACTCTATTAATTGGTTTTTCTAGTGGTTTCACTATGTTAATTATTTTACGATTAATTTTAGGTGGTGCTGAGGCACCAAGTTTTCCATCTTTAACCAAAAGTGCAACCAATTGGCTAACTATTGATGAACGAAATAAAGCATTAGCCATAGGTTTAGTTGCAGTGCCATTATCTTCTGTAATTGGTGCACCATTATGTACCAATATAATTTACCTGTATGGTTGGACCGAGATGTTCATATTTTTAGGTATATTAGGAATAATATGGTCAATACTTTGGTATTTATTATCTAAAAACACACCTCAACAATCAACATTAATCACACCAGCAGAATTATTATATTTAGAAAAATCTAAGCTAAAGGACAAAGCAAAAAACACTTCTAAAGAAAGTGGAATGCTATTTATTTTATTTAATAAAACGTTTTTATTAAATAATTTTACTTATTTTTCTTTTGGATATTTGCTATTTTTTGGCATCACTTGGTTACCTGGGTACTTAACCCAAGCATTTGCTTTAAACATTAAACAAGTGGGTATATTCTTAACCCTACCATGGATTTTAGCCTCAATTGCTATATTATGCTGTGGTTGGTTATCTGACATGATATTTCATAAAACTCAATCATTGCGCAAATCACGTAGTTTAATTATTGGTGTTAGTATGATTGTGTCTGCATTACTATTTCTACCTGTAATTTTTATTCATAACTTAACTCTGGATATAATTTTTATGTCATTAGCTATTGCGTGCGGTTTATTTCCTAATAGTTGTTTTTACTCATTAAACGCAGACTTGGCCCCAGATAAAGTTGCAACAAGCCAAGCAGTTATGGGGTTATTTTTAGCATTAGCAGGGATTCTTGCCCCTCTACTTACTGGTTATTTTTCAAATTTAACTGGGAACTTCAAAATTGCTATTGGAATAATGATGTTACTTAATATTTCTTCTGGTATATTGGTTTTATTATT
>CAITEL010000095.1 GCA_903891375.1 uncultured Neisseriaceae bacterium | reverse complement strand
TTTAATAAGAAAATAGTAAATAATAGCCAACTGATAATCATTAATATTCCTCCAGTAATAATTGTAATATTTATATTTACGGATTGAAGAATTCCACCTGTCAACATCACTAATACAGTAGTTATCGCCTGAACTGAACCAATTATCCCCATCACTTCTCCCTGCTCTTCCTTACTTGCTAAGTTTGATATACTTGTAATTATCCCAGGAATACAGAAACCCATAGTTAAAACAAAGATTGTCATAACTACATAAATTTGAAAAATTGAAGTAACGAATGCTAAAGTGATTACGGATAGCCCCGCAAAAACTGTTGAATATAAAACCATACTACTTGGTTTCATTTTTCCAGCAACACGTTGTACTACTAAATACTGGAATAAAGCATAAACAGCACCATTAAAACTAAGTATATACCCTAATGAAGATGTATTTAAATGAAATTTCTGAAATAAAAAAGATGGCATAAATGATTCAAATAACCACCACCCAGCAACAAAAACAGCCCAAACAATAAAACTATTACGTAACATAGAGTTATTCATAAAAAATTTATTTTGACCATTATTAGAAATATTACCATCAGATAAATTTTGCTGTTTTATTAAAGTATCTCTATAAAATAAACATAACACAATAAATGCCAATGACATTAACAAAGCAAAAGCCCAAAATGATGTACTTGGTACAAACCAAATACAAAGATTAGAATTTACTAAGATAGCCCCCACAGTTGGTCCTACTACATAGGCCAATCCCATGGCCATTTGTGCTAATGATAAATTTCTAGCTTTGGTTTCATCATTCGAAATATCTATTAAACTTGCTTGTGCTATTGCTACATTACCAGCACAAAACCCAGTAAACATCCTACTTACAAAAAGTAATGTATATGAAATTAAATTCACAGATATAGCAGACAAAACAAACCCAATAATTGTTCCTAGAATCGTTATACTTAACATTTTCTTACGACCATATTTATCAGATAGCTTACCGAAAACAGAAGAACCAATAAATTGTCCTAATGGATACACAGCAAGACATAATCCTAACCATATTAATCTACTATTATAGGGCAACCACGATAAAAATGCGCTATTTCCATGTTTTAAAAATAAACTTGGGAACAAAACCACTACTGTTGCTAACCCCATAAAATCTAATAGAATAATACTTACTAAAAAATACTTCGTAAATACTGATGTATTATTATTCATATTTATATTGAACTCCTCAAAATATTTACTTGTTGACGATTTATAACAAATAATAACCAACTCAAAAACATGAGAAATGCGCCACCAAAAATTGTGATGGTAATTCCAAAACTATCAATATACCCACCAAGCATCATCATTAATACCGTTGCTAAGGCCTGAATTGATGAAATATTACCCATCACTTCTCCTTGCTTCTCTTTAGCTGCTAAATTCGAAATACTTGTAATAAGTCCAGGTAAAACAAATCCCATTGAAGTTACAAAAAGCGTAATTACTATATGCAGTTGCACCACATTATTTACAAAAGCTAGACAAAGAATGGATAACACAGAAACTAATAGTGCTTTTTTTACTAAGCTTTCAGGAGCTATTTTCTTAATTACCCGATTCACTACAATATATTGAAATAATGCATATGTGGCTCCCATACTAGCAAGAAAGTTGCCAATTTCACCCGAACTAAAGTTGAATTTCTTTAACAAATAAACTGGCAGGAATGCCTCAAATAACCACCACCCAGCAACAAAAACACCCCAACTCAAGAATGGAACCCGTAAATTTTTATGCATAAATGCTTCAATTATTTGCAATATCCCAGAAAACACATGAATTTTTTCATGTGTTTTTGGATTAGCTAATGTTTCTTTAAAAAAGAAAATGGTATATAATGTGAGTAATAGCAAAAGTAATGACATAAATAAAAATGAGGTTACAAATCCTGACATATGAAATAAACTAACGATTGATAGCCATCCACCTAAAGGAGGACCAAATACCCAAGCAAGCCCCATTGCAACTTGAATTAAGGTTATATTTTTAGCTTTTTCATTATCTGCACTAATATCAGTCATACCAGCCTGTGCAATTGCCACATTGCCAGCAAATATACCAGCCATTATACGACTAACAAGAAGTAATATTGCCGACTGTTCTATTATTGATAGAGCACTTAACATAAAACCAATAAATGTACCAAATAATGTTAATATCATTAATCTACGTCTACCGTAAATATCAGACATTTTACCTAATATTGCAGCACCAAAAAATTGCCCTAGTGGGTATACCGCAAGGAATAACCCTAAAATAGTTAATCGCGTGCTGTGTCCTAAATTATATGGTAAAATATTACCATCTAATAGAAGATGTGGAAATATTGCCACCACAACACCTAACCCCATAAAATCTAAAAATGCCACCGCTATAAAAAGCCATTTTGCTTGTACATTATTGTTCACATAATTCATAACCATCACCATATATCTCAAAAATTAAAGAACTGAATTGTATCAAACTTCGGAACTATACAACACACAAAGTTATTATTAAGCTCTATTAAATTATACCCATAGTATTTTTGCTCTTTTATATCAAAAATATTTTCCTTATTTGTGTCTACAATAAAATTACCTAATCCATAACCTATACCTAAACCTTTCATCTTACTAAATGCCTCTTTAATTGTCCATAAATAAATAAAATCTCGTTCATGACTTTGACTGCTCTCTAATGCTAACTTTTCATCTCGATGAAAAAATTTATCTATAATTCGCTGGATATTGGTTGTTTTTCTGGTTATTGATTCTAAATCAACCCCTAGTTCAGCGTTAGCCGATACACCTAATACAGCCACTCCATCCGTATGAGATACATTAAAGTACGGCTTTTGGTTATTCTTTAATGTTGGTTTGCCATATGCGTTATATTCCAAAGATAATTTCTCTGATGGTGCATAATTACGTAAAGCCACTTGCCAAAATTTGTTACTTTTTTTTGCTTCGGTGTAATTGCTACTTATCCATACATCAATTTGACTCATATTCCGTATATCCACAACCTTCTAAATCTTACACAAATTCACTAATTGGCATAATCAAAATATCGGTTATATCATCTAAATATACAGCGCCCCAAGATAAACCAACACCAAATCCAGCAAATACGGCATTATTAAGTTGGTTATAATTATTGCTATATTTAGAACACATTGCTAAGGGGATTGATGCTGGACCCGTATTGCCATATTGTCCCATCTCTACTGGAAAAATATCTTTATTCACATTAAGTTTTTTCCGTAAATAATTTAACATAAAAGCATTTGCCTGATGTAGTACTACTGCTGATATATCATTTAATGATTTGTTTTGTTCTTGTAACACTGAATCAACAACACCTTTCACCTCAGATAAAGCAAATTCCATAATTGCTGAACCATTCATATGTAAATAGCCATCTAGATTATTACTTTTGGGGATTATCAACTCTTGATATCTGGTACCATCTGTTTTTATATCAAAGGTAAAAGTACTATTACCACTCTCAATTAAACAAGATGCAACACCATCACCGAAAACCAACCTAGATTTATGATCATTTGGATCTAAATGTTTTGATATAGTGTCTCCTACACATAACAAAACTTTATTACAGCAACCAGAACTTACCAATAAAGCGCTTTGTAATAATCCATAAATATAACCAGAACAACCATAATTAATATCAAAAGCAACAATATCTGTTTTAAGCCCAAGTCTACCTTGTAAGATACAGCTTGTTGCTGGCATAATAAAATCTGGCGTTTGCGATACAAATACAAGCCCATCAATCTCACTTCTATCTATGCCCAAGGTATTAATTAAATTGTTGCTTGCTTGCACACACATATCTGATGTATTGATACCTGTTAGCGCAATCCGTACTGATCCAATACCTGTGCTAAGCGCAATTCGATTGACTTCTTTTTCACCAAATAAATCATAAAAATCTGACATGTGAATTGTATTCTTAGGAACACAGCTAGATATTCCTGATAATTTTAAATTATGGATTAATTTTTTCACTTCTCAAGCTATCTTACAAATTTTATGTTCAATTAATTTAAAGATATCATCAACTGTATCAATATTTGTAAGCTCATCACCCGTTACACTCACATTATAATAATTATCTATCGAACCAATAAGCGAAACTATTGCCAATGAATCCCAATAACTATGTTTCTTTAAATTCAAACATTTAGTGACGCTATCTGCCTGCATATTTAATAATGTTGCAAGATCTGTAATTAATAATGATTCCATTGTATCAACTCCTTGTTATGTTATTTCGTATTTTCTTAAATCTGTTGCTATATGGTATCTCATCAACAAAATAAATTTTCTGCGGTACCTTATATATTTCCAAGAATTTAAGACAATGCCCGCGAATAAATTTTAATCGATCACTTTTAGTTAATGCTGATTTCATTACTATATTTGCTACTATTATATTACCCAATATTGGATTATTTTCCTTAGAAACACTGGCATCTTGTACACCACACATTTGTAATAATACATTCTCAATTTCTATGGGAAACACCTTTTGTCCGCCTATGTTTATAATGTCTGAATCACGCCCTAAAATACGTAACCATTCACCATCTTCTTCAACCACATCACCTGTTTTAAACCATCCGTCACTCGTAAATGGGCTTGGAGCATTTAAATAGCCAAGCATTGTGGTTTTTGACTTAATCTCTAGTTTATGGTCCATTACTCTATAATTAGTTGTTTCATCATTAACCTTTATTAATAATGATGCATTATTTTTAGACATCGTTTTTATTACCCCAGTCTCCGAAGTACCGTATGCTTGCGATAATTTAACATTATCGCCACTTAATTTTGTCAGCTCTGCTAACAAATGCGATGACATGACTTCGCTACCATAATTAATATGCTCTAAACTCGATAAGTCAAAATTACTCCAAACATTATTCATTACGAGTAAATTTAAAAAAGATGGTGAGGTTATTAAAACCTGAATTTTAAATTTTTGTATTAGCGTAGCAACTGTATTAACATCACGATTAGTAGTTAAAACCAGCAAGTTACCACTAACTAAGGCATTTAATATTGTGTTTATCCCACCAATATGATCAAATAACAAAAATGATAAAATAGTTTTATGATATTTTGTGGCTTTTTGTCCATCTATAATCTTACCCAAATCATGAACTATGGCCTTACTTTGCCCAGTAGTACCGGATGACATTATGACTAATCCAGCACTATTCCTTAATTTTAACTCTTGGATAGTTGTATGTTCATTATTCTCAAAATTTAACTTCTTTGGGATTATATTGTTTAATTTATCAATAGTAAACCTATATTGTGGTTTTGTTATTTCAGAGTACTCTCCTAACTTATTCTCTGGAATATTGGCTAATGGTACAATAATAGCCTTTTTACATATTAATGTTATGAATAATGCAATAGCTTCGGGATGGTAATCAGAACATAATTGAACAATATCACCAGCATCAATAAAACTTAATTTTAGAAGATAAAACTGCACCCTATCACGCAACCATTTATAACTATACACTGTATCTTCATAAATAAGCGCATCATTATTTAGAAATTTATTAAAATTATCTAATAAATTCATCAACAAACCCCACCTAAAAAGATATTCTGCCCAGTTATAAAGTCACTTCTATTGCTAATAAAAAAATCAATCACATTAATTATGTCTTCAACTGTACCTTTTCTTGGGATAGCCTGGCGATTAATTAATCTTTGCATTTTGTCGATTGGAACTGATTTTATTAGATCGGTATCTACGGGTGTTGGACCGATACTGTTAACTGTTATATTAAGTGGTGCTAATTCA
>CAITEL010000094.1 GCA_903891375.1 uncultured Neisseriaceae bacterium | reverse complement strand
TTATGAATATGAGCAGATTAATGCTCCATTTAGAAACCACAACAAAATAGGTCGAAATGATCCTTGTGCATGTGGTAGTGGAAAGAAATACAAAAAATGTTGTTTAGATAAGTGATTGTCTCAAGCTTCGTTGGATATAATACATAAATAAAAACTTAAATAGCATGAGACAAAGTAGATGGATTTTCATTAAATAAACCAATACGTAACAACACTTCCTACCCTGCTACCTTGGTTAAATAATTTTCATAAGTAGTGCTCTCACCATGAACAACTGATTTATAATGCTCCTTAATTAAATTACTAATCGGATAACTATTATCCGTACCAATATTACGGTCATCGAGGGAACCTATTGGAGCAATTTCTACCGCAGTTCCAGTGAAAAAGGCTTCATCAGCATTATATACGTCATCGAGTGTTATATGTTTTTCTACTACTTCATAACCAAGATCAATTGCCAATTTAATCACAAAGTTCCTAGTAATTCCTGATAAGATAGTACCAAGCGTTGGGGTATAAAGAATATTATTTTTTATAATGAAAATATTTGCTGAAGAGCATTCGGAAACAAAACCATCACAATCAAGCATTAATACTTCATGGTATTTGGTGCCTATAATTTCTTGCATTGCCAAAATACTATTAACATAATGCCCACAAATCTTAGCTTCAACTTTAGTTGAGTTTGGGTGTATTCTAATATAACTACTAGTTTTAATATCTAGTGGTTTATCTACATGGTAATGACCCCATGGCCAACATGCTATTGCAACTTCAACAGGATTAGTCGATGCATGTGAGATACCCATTTCACCATAACCAGAAAATACCAAAGGGCGAATATACCCCTCTTCTAGACAATTTATGGCTACAGTTTCTTTGATTGCAGTAGCTATGCTTTCTTTACTAAATGGGATTTCTAAACATATTGCATTTGCTGAATTAAATAATCTTTCCACGTGCTCTTCCAAACGAAAAATTGAAGACCCCGATTTAGTTTTGTATACCCGAATACCTTCGAATACCCCAGAACCATAATGTAGACCATGTGATAGCACATGAATATTAGCTTCAAACCACGGTACAAATTTACCATTACGCCAAATGAATTTTGTATCTTGCATTTATTTTTTACCTTCTTAAATTACTTATATATTAGAAAGAGTATAGATTGCAGTTAAGAAACTTTGCCCTAATAAATAAGAGCGTTTACCATCAAAACCATGCACTTCATCTTTTAAGTTATCATTGTCTTTAAACGGCATTTCCAAGGTATAAGACAAACAATCAAATTTATCTCCAACCCAAGATGTGGCAATGCTTGCTAGTTCAGTATTAAAATGTCCACGCACGTACCCATGCTCTACTTGATAGTCTGGGGTTACATTTAATAAAGCCTGTTTGAACGCTTCGGTGATTTTACTTTGTTTTTCGCTAAATGATGGGTTTTCTTCACATCCAGCCGTAAATACATACGGAATTGATTCATCACCATGGATATCAAAAAACATATCGACACCAGTTTCACACATTTTTTGTCTAACATAGAGTACTTCTGGAGATTTTTCTTGGCTAGGATTCAACCACTCTCTATTTAAATTTGTACCAGTAGTATTAGTGCGTAAATTCCCATTATATGCGCCATCTGGATTCATGTTTGGCACTAAATAAAACACGTGTTGGGTTAAAAGTTTACGGCTCACTGGATCTTGCTCATCTAAAAGCCGATGAATTAACCCTTCCATAAACCATTCTGCCATAGTCTCCCCAGGATGTTGGCGTGCTATAAACCAAATTTTAGATTCTTTATTTGGATCACCTATTGTAAGTAAATCAATATTACGTCCCTCACTAGTTTGACCTAGCACTTCATGTGAAGAGTTAAACGAGCTACTCGCATCCCCAATCAAAGCCAAATGACGTGAGTACGAGTAAGGTTCAAAATAAGCAAAATAAATTGTATTATATTCTGGTTTAAAAGTAAAGGTTAATATATCAGCATTAAATTTTGTAGGAGCACGAAACCAATATTGATTATCATAACTAACACAAATAGAATAATTCTCCCAACCTTTTGGGTATGCTGTTTTGCTTAATCCATGAAAGGATATGCTAAGATCTTGATTTTTCACATTACTTAATTGAAAATAAAACCACTGAGCAAAATGTGAATTGGTATCGTTTCTAATCTTAAATTGTAGATTATCATGAGATTTAATATCAACAATTTCGATACTACCAGCATCAAATTTAGTGTTTACAATAATATTTTTCATTTACCTAATTTCCTCAATAAATTTATTAGTTAAGTTTAATGCATCTTTTAATTTGCTCACATCATTGCCACCTGCTTGAGCCAAATCAGGCCGACCACCACCTTTACCACCAACGATTCCTGCTAAATAATTTACAATATTGCCAGCTTTGTATTTTGCGATTAAATCGTTAGTAACCCCAACAATCAAATTCACTCTATTTGTATTCACACAACCAATTACTATAATACCACTCACTATTTTATTTTTTAACTTATCAGTAAGCTCTACTAAAGCTTTACTTTCAATATTATTTAATTCTAAGACTAACAATTTTATACCATTATTTAAGGTTATTACTTGTGATAAATAACTATCTGCTTGATATGAGGCCAACTTAGCTTGTAATTGACTAATATCTTTCATTAATTGTTTATTTTCATGCTGTAATACATTTACTTTATCTTGTATAATGTCATTAGTTTGGGCCTTGAGCGTCTGTCTTAAGTCATCTAGAATCGCCATGTTTTTCTGCATACGTTTTAGTGCAACTTCACCAGTTATAGCTTCAATTCTTCTAACTCCACTAGCAACACCAGATTCGCTCGTAATAGTAAAAAACCCAATATCACCTGTGCGTTCAACATGTGTTCCACCACATAACTCAATGGAGAAATCACCTATTTTAACTACACGAACTATATCGCCATACTTCTCACCAAATAACGCTGTTATTCCACTTTTAATTGCATCATCGTAAGGCATACTTTGGATAGCAACTTCATAATTCATTATTATAACATGGTTTACAATCCGTTCTATTTCTTCAATTTCTAGTGCTGTTAATGGTTTATCGTGTGAAAAATCAAATCGAGTGTATTCACTGTTTACTAATGACCCTTTTTGTAGAGCATGTTCACCAATAACTTCATGTAATGCTTTATGTAATAAATGGGTAACAGAATGATTGCGCATTGTTGCGCCACGTTTATGCATATCAAAAGTTGCCTCGACTGTATCACCCAGTTTAACCACACCATTTAATACATTACCTATATGCCCCACTACGTCTTGACGAATTTTCTGCGTATCAGATAACTTAAAAATACACTCAATACCACCATTTATTTGTAACACACCTACATCACCAACTTGCCCACCACTTTCAGCATAAAAAACAGTCTTATCTAAAACAATAACCCCTGTTTCATTTGCGCATAATTCTTGAACTAATTCATTATCTTTATAAATAGCGACCACTCTTGCGTTAGTGCTAGTATCAGCATATCCTAAAAATTGTGTATTCTCACCATTATATTCTAAAACTGCACCCATTTTAAATTTACCTGAAGTTCTAGCTAATGATTTTTGCTTATCCATACAAACATTGAATGAATCTATATCCACACTGACACCAACTTCACGACAAACATCTGAGGTTAGATCAAGTGGAAAGCCGTATGTATCATACAATTTAAACGCAGTTTCCCCTGATAGTGTCTTTGTATCTTTTAATAAGTTGAGTTCTTCATTTAATAATCCCATACCTTTATCAATCGTTAAAAAGAATTTCTCTTCTTCAATACAAATAATTTGTTCAATATTTTCTTTTTTTAACCGTAATTCAGGATATTCATCACCCATTTGAGTAGTTAGTTCATTAACTAATTTATACAAAAATGCAGTTCGCATACCTAATTTATAACCATGGCGAATTGCCCGACGAATGATACGTCGTAAAACATAACCACGCCCCTCATTTGATGGAGTGGTACCATCCGCAATTAGAAAAGAAATTGAGCGAATATGATCCGCTAGAACTTTTAACGATGGGTTATGTGTATCGTGACAACTAGTTAAATTCATTGCTTGTTTAATTAAGGCCACAAAAAGATCAATCTCATAATTACTATGCACGCCCTGAATTACTGCTGATATTCGTTCTAGTCCCATACCTGTATCAACCGACGGTTTTGGCAATGGCGTTAGTTTACCACTTTCGTCACGGTTAAACTGCATAAAAACACAGTTCCAAATTTCTATATACCGATCTCCGTCTTCATCAATACTACCAGGTAAACCACCTTTTATGCATGCCCCATGATCATAAAATATCTCTGTACATGGTCCACATGGTCCAGTATCACCCATTTGCCAAAAATTATCTGAAGACCCGTCTGATTTGTCACCAATTCGAATAATTCGCTCAAGATCAAGACCAATAATTTTATGCCAAATTTCAAACGCATCATCATCAGTATGATACACTGTTACATATAATTTATCTGCAGAAATATGTAGTATTTTAGTTAAAAACTCCCAAGCATAAATGATAGCATCTTGTTTAAAGTAATCGCCAAAACTAAAATTACCTAACATTTCAAAAAAGGTATGGTGACGTGCGGTATAACCCACGTTTTCTAAATCATTATGTTTACCCCCAGCACGAACGCATTTTTGTGATGATGTTGCTCTTACATAATTACGTTTTTCAATACCTAAAAATACGTCTTTGAATTGATTCATCCCAGCATTTGTAAATAATAAGGTCGGATCATCTTGTGGAATCAATGAACTTGATTGTATAACTTCATGATTTTTAGTTTGAAAATAATTTAAAAATTTGTGCCTAATTTCTTTTAATTGCATAAAAAAACATTCCTCGATTTTGGTTGATAAACTAAGGGGATATTTTACCACAAGAGTACACAATATAACGATAGAATTGATGCAGGCAACTTAGTTATAATTAGCTGGTACTCTATACCCTCTAGCCGCTAACATTGAGTTTAATCTGCCTGGGTCGTCAGTTATAATACCATCAATACCCCACGAAATCAATTTGATTATTAATTTCGGATCAAAAGTCGTACCACTATGCTCTGGCCACGTCCATACCACTACTTTTAGGCCTAAGCGATGGGCTTCATCTAGGTCTTCTTTAGTTAGCATAACATCTTCTGGTTCATAACAGCTACCACCAAGAGATTTTACCATGTAAGGTAGCGAATTATTATAATTTTTCAATAATTTACCACCACTCCATAGCCCTGCTATGTTAACATCACTTTCTTTCATCCTTGGTATATCATCATAACCTACAAGATATGAGGTTTTAATATTTTTATTTAATTTTTGTAGCTCATATAGAACCCCCCAATCAAAAGCTTGTATCTCTACACGATTTACTAAATTATTTTTCTTTAGTTCATCATAGAGTTTTTTAGCAAATTCTTGTTTACTTACTGTCCACTCTGGTTTTGTTGGGTCATTTTTAACTTCAATTTGATACATAACTTTTTTATTGGTTTTTTTATCAACAAAGTTTATCACTTCTTGCAGACTCGGAATTCTTGTATTAGGAAGTGCAACTTGATTTGGAAAAAATTGCGCATATGGACTATTAGGGTTTAATGTACCTATATCATACTTTTGTAAATCTTTAAAGGTCATATTATGAATCAAATATGGTGTAATTTGTTTACTTTCATCAGGCATCATGCCTTTAAAAAATTCTTGTTTACTTTTAGCAAAAAACTTGCCGCTTAAACTGGTAAAATCTGGATTTATCCAAGAATCATGGTAAACAACAATAACACCATCTTGGGTAATACCAATATCCATATCTACCCAATCAACACCAACCGATAACCCTGTGTTATATGCTGGAATTGAATTTTCTGGTGAGTACGATCTATCACCACGATGCCCATAAACTTCTACAAATTTGGCAGATATGTTACTATGTGGAACACCTGCTATTATTTTATCATTAGAATTACTAGTCGCCATTACACTACCCCCAAATAAACACGAACATATTAATAAAGATTTTAAAAAATTCATCAGCACTCTTTCTTTTAAAAAATATTTGACATTTCGATTAAAAGTATGGCATAATCACAAGTGAAAAGATAGCCCACTGCAAATGGGCTATTGGTTTTGTAGCTATCTGTCTAAAGATTTGTTGCTACGAGGCTTCTTTTTATCGAATACATTAAGTCGGATTTTGATTTCTAAGGTCAATCCGACTTTTTTGATTAGATATATCAAAAGCCCCCAGTATAACTGAGTCCATAATATTTTCCTAAAAAGTTAAATACATATCGTCTCAGCCAGACAATAGTGTCGCCTAACTAAGACGACTCCACCGCCTTGCATCACTGCAAAACCAACGCTATTGTATCATAAAGTCATACGTTTATATAGTTTTTTCAACTTCAAACAATGCATTTTTCGTGAATATTTCGTCAAAAGAAAGAACCATTATGATAAATAATAAAAATATTTTTAATAATAACAAAACGCTACAAACATTTGAAACTAACGTTATACTCAAGTATCAAATATACAATGGATTATTTTTAAGTCTTCCCTTTAATGATATAGATCAAGCTGGCGCTAGATTATCGATTTTCTCCCGTAGATGTGAAGATGGGTTAAAAGCCAAATTGACCCCAAAACAGATTGTTGAAACATACCTAAACCGAGTAAATATACCAAAAGACAGGCATTTTGATCTTTTATTTAAATTTATCCAATTTATTGAACGACAAATACTTTTATTTGATGCGCTAGAGGATGCAACATTTGCTAATACCAATAATTTGAATGGCGAAGGTTCAATTAACGACTTTCTACACAAAGTCACGAATAATAAAACTGAAATTGAATTATATGAATTGCTTAATCATTATAAAACTCGTATTGTATTAACTGCCCACCCTACACAGTTTTACCCAAATACCATATTAGGTATAATATTAAATATGGGTAAGGCGATTAAAGAAAATAATTTAAATGACATTCAAAATCTATTTTTACAAATGGGGCTAACGAGATTTACTAATACAAAAAAACCAACTCCACTAGATGAAGCTAAAAGTTTAATTTGGTACTTAGAGAATGTTTTGTATAAAAGCATACCTAAAATACAAGAAAAATTATATTCTATCCGCTCTGATACTTGTAATATTGAACTAGGATTTTGGCCAGGAGGAGATAGAGATGGCAACCCATTTGTAACCGCCAATGTGACTATAGAAGTAGCAGAATTATTAAAAAACAGAATTGCCATATTATACTTGAATGATTTAATGCAATTGCGTTTTCATTTAACTTTTGAGGGAATCTATGACGAGCTACTTAAAATTATCGATAAACTAAAAACCTGTGTATATAAACTCCCTAATGAGTTAATCAATGACTTATTAGGTATTAAAAAAACATTAATTCACAAGTACTGTAGTCTATATTTGCAAGAACTTGAGGAACTTATTATTAAAGTTAAAATTTTTGGATTTCATTTTGTAACCCTAGATATTCGGCAAAATAGTAAAATTCATCAAAATGTAGTTAGTTTCATTCTTGCACAAAAAAATATCTGCCCAGAATATTTAACTCTTTCCGAGGAAGAAAAAGTTGCACTACTAATTAAACATAAGAATGATTGCACGCTAATTGATGATATAACCACTGATGATGGTTGTTGCGAACTTATTAACACTTTATTTGCAATTCATAAAATTCAAAAAACTAATGGTAATGGTGCAATTGAACGTTATATTATTAGCAATACTTGTTCTATGGCTAATATTTTTGAGGTGTTATTTTTAATTGAATTAGTAAACACTAAAATACAAATGAAAGCGCATTCGTTAAATGAACCTTTGCCACCACTAATTAAATTAGAAATAGTACCATTATTTGAAACGATTAATGACCTCATTTGTGCAAAACAAATTATGGAAGATTTATTTAATAATTCTATATATGTTGAACAATTAAACCAACATAATAGGCGTCAAACTATAATGTTAGGTTTTTCCGATGGGACAAAAGATGGGGGCTACTTGATGTCAAATTGGTCAATTTATTCGGCTAAAAAAGAATTATCTATTTTATGCAAAAAATATAATATTAATGTGATTTTTTTTGATGGACGTGGCGGCCCGCCATCAAGAGGTGGTGGCAATACACGTGATTTTTATCACTCAATGGGCAAAAACATAGATATGAATGAAATACAACTGACGATTCAAGGACAAACTATTTATTCTAACTTTGGTACGGAAGACTCTTCAATATATAATATTGAACAATTATTTACATCAGGTTTAACCGCTAAGTTACACCCAAATAAAAGCGAAAATATTACAGTAGAACAAGAAAATATAATAGAAACGCTGGCAAAAGTTTCATATCAACATTATACTGATTTAAAAAATGCACCGCTATTTATCCCATACCTAGAAGAAATATCTACTTTAAAATTTTTAGCTGAAACAAATATAGGCTCTAGACCTGCAAAAAGAAACACAGATGATGCATTAAAATTTGAAGATTTAAGAGCTATCCCATTTGTTGGAGCTTGGGCACAGCTTAAACAGAATATTCTTGGCTATTATGGTTTAGGGTTTGCCATAAATACATATGTTAACAATAATTTAGATGGTTTAACCACCTTACAACAACTGTACAAAGATTCATTATTTTTTAAAACATTACTTGATAACTCCATGCAAAGTTTAGCGAAGTCAAATCTCGAAATCACTGAATATTTAGGCAATGATATAAAGTTCGGTTCTTTCTGGCAAACAATAAAAAATGAATCTCGATTAGCCAACGAAATGTTATTAAAAGTAAGTCAGCAACAAGAATTACTTGAAGATAGTAAAATAACCAATAAATCTATAGAAATAAGGGAGAAAATTATACTACCACTTCTTATAATACAGCAATATGCCATGATGAAATTACGTGAGGATGAAATAGAAAATAAAGAGCTACTTGAAAAATTAGTAAAAAAAACCTTAGTCGCTAATATTAATGCTAGCAGGAACTCTATTTAAATAAAATATATTCATTGATATTTAAAAATTTATGTAACATACAACGATAAATGGTAATCTTTCAGTAGAAATTTAAACATCTATATAGATAACGTATAGTATAATTATGCTTATTCAGACAATTTTTTAGGATAACAATTGGCTACTATAATTATTAAAAACCAACAAGATATTGAGTATATGCGTATCTCATGCAAACTTGCAGCAGAAGTTCTTGATTACATTCACCCGTTTATTAAACCTGGAATTACAACTAATGAAATTGATAAATTATGCTATGACTATATTGTGAATGTACAAAAAGCATACCCATCACCGTTGAATTACCAACCTGACCCAAAGTATACCCCATACCCTAAATCTACATGTACCTCTATAAATAGTGAGATATGCCATGGTATACCTAATGATAAGCCACTAAAAGATGGTGATATTATGAATCTTGATATTACCGTGTATAAAAACGGGTATCATGGTGACACCTCACGAATGTTTTATGTTGGAAACGTTACCCCACAAGCTAAACGCCTATGTAACATCACCTATGAATGTATGTGGTATGGGATTAATCAGGTTAAAGCTGGTAATTATCTAGGCGACGTAGGTAATGCTATTCAGAAACATGCGGAAAAAAATGGCTATAGCGTAGTTCAAGAATTTTGTGGTCATGGCGTAGGGAAAGTATTTCACGAAGACCTTCAAGTCCTACATTATGGCAAAGCAAAAACTGGAGAAAAATTACAAGCAGGAATGATTTTTACTATTGAACCAATGATAAATCAAGGTAAGCGTCATGTTCGATTTTTAAGTAATGGCTGGACAGCGGTAACAAAAGATCGTGGTCTATCCGCACAATGGGAACATACGGTTCTTGTGACCGATACTGGCTTCGAAGTATTAACAATATCAGATAAAATGCCAGCAATCCCAAGTTTTATAAAGATAGAAAGCAAATAACAAAAAATGATTACTGAAACTTCTCAACAACTAATTTGCCCTCAACACATAATTAATCTTCAAGTCTCAAATGCATTATATGAAGATTCACTTGTGTTTCCAGATTATACAGCGAATTTAGTTGAAGACAACATCGTTTCTGCAACAATTACTGCAAAAGAAGGTTTAATTCTTTGTGGTAAGCAATGGGTAAACCAAGCCTTCTTAACTAGTGATAAATGTGCCACAATACTGTGGAATTTTAATGATGGTGATAGCATAAAATCTGGCACAATTATTTGTCAAATAGTCGCTAAAGCAAGAAGTATCCTTACCTCAGAAAGAACTGCACTAAATTTTCTACAAACTTTATCAGGAACCGCAACAACGGTAAAAAAATACGTAGATGCCACGGCATCAACAAAAGTAAAAATTATGGACACCAGAAAAACCATACCTGGTTTACGTTATGCACAGAAATATGCAGTAAGTACAGCAGGTGGATATAACCAACGTGTTGGTTTATATGATGGAGTTCTTATTAAAGAAAACCACATAGCCTCATGTGGGGGAATAAAAAAAGCGTTGCAACAAGCTTTTTTAAATACACCCAAACATATTCCAATTCAAATTGAAGTTGAAAATACTGCACAACTCTCAGAAGCGTTAGATAATGGGGCAAAATTAATTTTGCTAGATAATATGAACCCAACACAAATAAAAGAATGCGTAAGCATTACCAATGGTAGAGCAGAACTAGAGGCATCTGGTAATATAGACCTCACTAATGTATTAGAATATGCCCAAACTGGTGTAAATAGAATCTCTATCGGTGGACTAACAAAAAACATTACGGCTATTGATTTATCATTACGAATATACTCATCGTCTTTGAACCATGGACTTTGTTAAACTTAAAGAAACGGATTATAATACAATGAATATAAATGAAGCATTATTAAAGCGTAAATCAGTACGTGCTTTTTTAGATAAAAAAGTAGATGACTCATTAATTTTTGAAATTTTAAACTGTGCAAGATACACGCCATCTGGCACAAATACCCAACCATGGGAAGTGGCTGTGGTTAGAGGTCACACAAAATCTTTACTCGATGAGCAATTAACTCACGCATTTAAATCAAATACTCCACAACATCCCGACTATAATTATTATCCAAAAGAATTTAATGCTGATTTTAAACGTAGACGTATTGAATGTGGTCTTGCCTTATATAGCACACTTGGCATTACACGTGAAAATAAAGAGTTACGTCTTAAACAGTGGGCACAAAATTATACTGCTTTTGGAGCCCCTGTTGTCTTATATATTTTTACTGATAAGCTAATTGACAAAGGCTCATTTATGGACTGTGGGATGTTTATTCAATCTATTATGCTAATGGCTGAGCATCTGGGTTTAGCCTCATGTCCACAAGCGGCACTCGCTGAATATCCAGACATTGTTCGCAAACAACTAAATTACCCACAAGATAAACTACTCCTTTGTGGAATTGCCATTGGATACGAAGATACGGACGCAATAATTAATAACTATCGCACAAGTAGAGAAGACGTTAATACCTTCACACGCTTTTTTGATTAATCATCTACATGAAAATTTGGTATAATATAGTACGCTAATTATACAAGGCCACATAATGCAACAACTTAAATATGAACGCATACTCATAAAACTCTCTGGAGAAGCTCTTATGGGGAGTAGCCAAAATATGTTTGATCCATCTACAACATCCTCAATTCTCTCACAAATAAAATCTGTTACTGAACTTGGCGTTGAGGTTGGAATAGTTATTGGTGGTGGTAATATTTTTCGAGGTATTAAAGCTGATGAATTAGGATTACAAAGAGCCAATGCGGATTACATGGGAATGCTTGCAACACTCATGAACGGCATTGCATTAAAAGATTTTTTATCTAATATAAATGTAAAAACAAAAATATATTCAGCTCTTAACGTTTCAAATATAATAAAAGGCTATAATCGTGATAGCATGTTATCACGATTAACCGATGGTAATGTTATAATATTTGTTGGTGGTACTGGTAATCCATTTTTTACTACAGATAGTGGCGCAGCACTTAGAGCCATTGAAATGAATGCAAATATTTTAATTAAAGCCACAAAGGTAGATGGCGTATATGATAAAGACCCTGTTAAATATAATGATGCAGTAAAGTACAACACGCTGACTTTTGATGATGCCATTAGTAAAAATCTAAAGGTTATGGATATTTCAGCCTTTGACTTATGTAAAGAGCATAAAATGAACATCCAAGTATGCAATATATTCCAACCTAAAACATTAGAAAATATTGTTTTAGGGATTGAAGCGACAAATACTGGTACTTACATACACTATTAATTTTTAGGTAAAAAATTTATGCTCCATAAAGACCTCGATAAAATCTTAATTTTAGATTTTGGCTCTCAAGTGACCCAACTAATTGCACGACGGGTTCGTGAATTAAATGTTTATTGTGAAATCCACCCGTATAATATTAGTGAAAAATTTATACAAGAATTCTCACCTAAAGGTGTTATTTTATCTGGTGGCCCAAATTCCGTATATGCTAATAATACCCCAAAAGCACCAGAAATAATCTTTAAACTCAACATACCAATTCTTGGAATCTGTTATGGAATGCAAACAATTGCTGAACAACTAGGTGGCATAGTTGAAAGTTCTGGTAAACGTGAGTTTGGTTATGCTGAAATTTATAACTGTCAATCAGAACTCTTAAATGGTATTATTGATGGCTCACACGAAAATAAATCTTTCATGCAGGTGTGGATGAGCCACGGTGACAAAGTAACAAAAATGCCAGAAGGTTTTGAGGTAATTGCCACAAATGAATCTTGCCCTATTGCTGCAATGGCTAATACCCATAAACACATTTACGGGGTACAGTTTCACCCTGAGGTGACGCATACTAAACAAGGACAAGAACTATACCGTCGCTTTGTGATGTTTATTTGTAAATGCAAACCTTCGTGGACCATGCCTAATTATGCCTCTGAGACTATTAACAACATAAAGAATCAAGTTGGTAATGATAAAGTTATCTTAGCTTTATCTGGTGGAGTCGATAGCTCTGTTGCTGCCACATTGATTGATAAAGCAATTGGTAAAAATCTCATTTGCATTTTTGTGGATAACGGTTTACTCAGATATAATGAAGCGCCACAAGTTATGCAAACTTACAAAGATAACATGGGGCTTAATATCATTAAAATTGATGCACAAGATGAGTTTTATACAGCACTAAAAGGTGTGAGCGACCCAGAACAAAAACGTAAAATAATTGGAAAATTATTTATTGATATTTTTCAACGAGAATCGGCCAAAATACCTGATGCAAAATGGTTAGCACAAGGCACCATTTACCCTGATGTAATTGAATCTGCTGGTAGTTCCTCAAATGTTTCACATAACATTAAATCACACCATAACGTAGGTGGATTACCTGATTCACTACATTTAAAATTATTGGAACCATTAAGAGAACTATTCAAAGATGAAGTTAGAAGTCTTGGCATTTCTCTTGGTTTACCAAAAAATATGATTTATCGCCATCCATTTCCAGGGCCTGGTCTTGGGGTTAGGATTCTGGGGGAGGTAAAAGTAGAGTACGTATCTCTATTACAAAAAGCAGATAACATTTTTATTGAAGAGTTACAGTCTAGTGGATATTACGATAAAGTATCTCAAGCATTTGCGGTGTTTTTACCTGTTAAAAGTGTTGGGGTTATGGGTGACGGACGCACTTATGATTATGTTGTATCCTTACGTGCAGTTGAGACTTCAGACTTTATGACAGCCAATGTAGCTAATTTACCTTTTGAATTTATCACTAAGGTGGCTAACCGAATTATTAATGAAGTAAATGGAATCAACCGAGTTGTTTATGATGTGTCTGGCAAACCACCTTCTACTATAGAATGGGAATAGAAATTGAATAACATTAAAAAAAAGAAAAAATCAAATATTTTTTTTAAAATAATTGGGTTTTTTATTGCCTTAGGGGTAATTGGTGCTATTTTTGGTGGTATAGTCGTGATGTCTACTTACCCTAAATTACCAAGCATGGATGAATTACGTAATTATCACCCTAAACTACCGTTACAAGTATATTCTGAAGATAACGTATTATTAGGTCAGTTTGGTGATGAACGTAGAATTTTTATCACTTTTGACCAAACACCAAAAATGCTAATTAATGCTATATTAGCCGCCGAAGACTCACGTTTTTATGAACATGGCGGAATTGATTATCGTGGTATTATCCGTGCAGCACTTGGTGATATAACCTCCAGAAAATTACAGTCTGGTGCAAGTACCATCACTATGCAAGTTGCTCGTAATTTCTTCCTTAGTTCACAAAAAACCTTTAGCCGTAAATTTTATGAAATTATGCTTTCATATAAAATCGAACAATCTCTAACTAAAAATCAGATTCTCGAACTCTACATTAACCAAATCTATTTGGGGCAACGAGCGTACGGTTTTGCTGAAGCATCACTCACCTACTTTGGTAAACCATTAGACAAACTTTCTATTGCACAATATGCAATTTTAGCTGGATTACCTAAAGCGCCATCAGCATA
>CAITEL010000093.1 GCA_903891375.1 uncultured Neisseriaceae bacterium | reverse complement strand
TATTATTTATTTTTTGTAAAATATTGTTTGCCTGCCTTAGATTATTCTTTAAGTTTGCCTTCCTTAGATTATTCTTTAAAATTATATTCATACATATATCCTTAAGTTCAGACTTTGCATCATCTCTTACCTTGCTCCAGCTAGTATTTCCAGTCAAGTCTTTAAACACATTTAATGCTTCGTCAGGCATGCGTGTATTATACCCAAAACATGAAAAAAAATCCTTATTACTGGATTCACCACCACATAACCTCCATAAGATTTCGGCTTTATCACTCTCTAGCGTGAACTTTGTAGTCAGATAATTAATTGCTTCTTCTTGATTTGGTTTCTGAACATCAAATAACTCTTTACAATCTTTGTGCTGAGAAATACACATAGCATAGATTGTTTTAGCTAAGTCTGTTTTCTGTTCAACAGACATTAAGTTTATGTCTAGACTATTATCTTGCTTATACTTTTGTATTTGTTTATTGCCGTCAAGTTTTACGTTATTTATCATTGTTGCTTGTTCCTTTTTGTTTATATATGTGCTATCTAAATGGCAAATATTTCTAAATAGCAATTTTTGAGCAAAAAACATGATTCGTAGTACGCTACGAGTAATTTACCCAAAGATGTTCACTATTTTAGTAATTGCTAAACTGTGAGTATATTACTCACACGGAAGCAATTATACTGCAGATCACAAATATATTTTGTCCTAAATGACGGACAAAAAATATATTTTTTATTAACCATACATTTAAATGTCACTAGTAATTTAAATCCAACCAAATTTGTAAAGCTTCATCAATCTTTTGTAACTGTAGTAAATTTAACGAGCCAATTTTTGTTCCTCTATCATTTTTATTTATTGTCGTTATCTTATCAACCATTGCTTGAGATAATTTAACTAACCCATTAAGTTTACTTGGTAACAAAGTTACTCTAAATGGCTCAGCATCAATTAATATACTACTTATTGGAATTATAGTTAAACTTTCAACTTGATTTCCAAACAAACCATTTTGATATGCAATTGCTGGGCGTGGTTTAGTTGTATAGGTTTGTTGTTTACTCTTTATAGTTATTATATCACCCTTTTCTAAATTCATTTGATTATTCCCATTCCTTATTTAACTCATATAAGTCTGAATATTCACTAGGATTTTCTTTCTCATGCTTTGATATATTTTGAGCAGCTCTAACATACACATTAACCTCTTTTTCATGTAAATATTTTTGAATTAACTCCTTTAATAGCTGTGATTTTGTTTTATGTTGCACCTTTGCAACCATTTCAAATTCCGCACCTACTTTTGCATCAACACGTGTGGCTAATAATGTCATAATTATATTCCAATAAACTAAGTTAACATGTTAACATTATACTATATAGTGAACTTAACAGTCAAATTTAATACCAGCTTTCACTGTTTTGGGACAACAATTATAAATAAGGCAACAAATTTGTTTCAAGCTAGGTGTCTCTGGCTTGGTATCTATGCTACACACAGCAACACAGTGATTAAAGATGTACGCAATTTGAAACAATATCAATTTGTCAGTTGTTTAGGACAACAAATGTAATAACTGTATCGTACAATCTAGTCCGTGAGTGGGAAATAACTTATATTAGTCTTATTACGAATTATTGAACATTATATACATTTATAAACAACAAATTGATTTGTTTACTACATTTATAACACAATCGGAAGAAACTAAAAATAAAATGGAAATACCTAAACTTTCTGACATATTAAAAAAACATATCGAGGTAATTAAGTAAGGCTAGGGAATAAGTCTAACATAATTTATATATTTATACCAAAGCAAATTCAAGAGCAAATGCGATATAACACGACGATACTTACTGATAGTGGGTCAGTGTTTTACAACAAAAATCAAAAACCTCGTGGCAAGCCGCGAGGTATGTTTAGAGCAAAAACTTTTTACAGAGCAAGGGTTGGATACCTGCCTTCGCTGGTATGACAGTGTCGCGGCAAGTAGCGAGGAATTATACCCAAAGAGATTAAAACTTGAATCTGCTTGAGTATAGTTGAAACATAAGTATGCTTAGAGTAACGATTATTTATACTATTTTTCTTGATATATTTCTAAATCGGTTTGATTTGGGATAATCTAATAATGGGTAGTGCGCATTATTATGAAATCGAACAAAGATGCCACCTGTAGTTTACTCGACAGGCACCCGCCCATTCAAAAAAGTATAATTACCGTTTTTTAAACTTAGCTGGTG
>CAITEL010000092.1 GCA_903891375.1 uncultured Neisseriaceae bacterium | reverse complement strand
TAGGCTCATATAACTTACCACCAATTAAATTTGAGTATTCATTTGATTTAAAATCAGATAATCGGACAATTACCTTTTGCGGGAAAAACGCAGCCGCAATTGTTGCAATCCCTTCAGCAAGTTTATCAACATAGAAATTTACAGGGGAATCATACCCTGCGATTTTATTTTTTATAACTTCTTTTAATTGTGATGGAATAGTATCATACTCTAATAATGCTTTAGGATGAATCCCTATTTGACGATTAATAATAAACTCTAGACGAGCCAAACCAACACCAAAATTAGGTATTTGGCTAAAGTTAAATGCGAGTTCAGGGTTGCCTACATTCATCATTATTTTAACTGGAAGTTCTGGCATTTTTCCAGTGTTTAATTCTTGCACATCAATTTCAAGTATGTCATTATATACATTCCCAGTGTCACCCTCACAACAAGATACAGTAACCTTCATTCCTTCTTTTAATACCTGTGTTGCTATCTCACAACCAACTATTGCAGGGATACCTAATTCACGAGCGATAATTGCCGCATGACAAGTACGACCACCACGATTAGTCACAATTGCTCCCGCACGTTTCATTACGGGTTCCCAATCTGGATCTGTCATGTCTGTCACCAAAATATCACCAGCTTCAACTTTACTCATTTCACTAACATCTTTTACAAGTCTAACAGTACCTGATGCTGCTTTTTGACCAACAGCTCTTCCTGAGACTAAAATCTCACCACTTTCCTTTAATTTATAACGAATTTGCTTATTGCCTTTATTTTCTTGAGATTTAACCGTTTCAGGCCTAGCTTGTAAAATATAAATTTTACCATCAATACCATCAACACCCCATTCAATATCCATTGGTTTACCATAATGTTTTTCAATAGTGACAGCAAACCTTGCTAACTCTTCTACTTGTGCATCAGTAATTGAAAATAATAATCTTTGTTCTTCTACTACATTAACGGTCTGAACAGATTTAGATGTAGTTGCATCATTAGAAAATTCCATTTTCATGATTTTACTACCCATGTTTTTACGAATAATTGCCATCTTTCCTTGAGCTAATGCTGGCTTGTATACATAAAACTCATCTGGGTTTACC
Source organism: uncultured Neisseriaceae bacterium (assembly GCA_903891375.1). Classification (GTDB taxonomy): domain Bacteria; phylum Pseudomonadota; class Gammaproteobacteria; order Burkholderiales; family UBA11063; genus Aquella. Next base: position 1,917 of record CAITEL010000092.1, on the reverse strand, counting down.
ATACCTTGTACTACACATTCACCTAAACCATAGCTAGAAGTTATAAACACAACTTTATCAAAACCAGATTCAGTATCAATTGTAAACATTACGCCTGAACTTGCAATATCTGATCTAACCATTTTTTGAATACCAGCAGATAGAAGAATTTGTGAATGATCGAAACCTTTATGTACCCGATATGCAATTGCTCTATCGTTATATAATGAAGCAAAAACATGTTTAATTGCGCTTTTTACATGTTCGATACCACGAATATTTAAAAATGTATCTTGTTGCCCAGCAAAAGAAGCATCTGGTAAATCCTCTGCAGTTGCAGAAGATCTGACTGCAACAGATATTTCATTCCCATATTTTTCAAGCATTTGCGCATACGCAGTTTCAATATCTTTATCTAAATCAGCAGGTAGAGGTGTTTCCATTATCCAAGTTTGAATTTGACGACCAACTTTAGCTAAAACTATTACATTATCAACATCGAGATTAATTAAAGCATTATCAATTTTTGTTTTTAAATCATTTTGTTGGAGAAAGTTTTTATAGGCTTGTGCCGTTGTTGCAAACCCACCAGGGACACGGATACCTTGATTGTTAAGTTGCGATATCATTTCCCCTAGAGATGAATTTTTACCCCCAACGTCTCCAATATCGTTCATGCGTAAATTTTCGAACCAGATAATGTTTTGCATTGAATATACCCTTTAACAATAAAATTTTTTAGTCTTCGTGATTATACCACAAGATAAAAGCCTATCAGAAAATTTAATTATTGATATTAAAACCATAAGTAATAAAAAAAACCTATATCATCTAACAGTTTTTTAAATTTACGTTAGAAAATATCACAAACAACCTCAAAATGATATAAAATACAACCTATGAGTAATAACAATTTTTTATAGGTAGATTAAATGGCTTTAGTATCTTTACGTCAATTACTTGATCATGCTGCTGAAAACTCTTATGGGATTCCAGCATTTAATGTGAATAACTTAGAACAAGTTCAGGCTATTATGGAAGCAGCCCAAGAATGCGATGCCCCAGTTATTCTACAGGCTTCAGCTGGCGCACGCAAATATGCAGGCGAAGATTTTTTACGCCATTTAATTCTGGGAGCAATTGAAGAATACCCAGATATACCTGTAGTTATGCATCAAGACCATGGTGCCTCACCTACTGTGTGTATTCAAGCTATACAACTTGGATTTTCATCAGTAATGATGGATGGATCTCTCCTTGCTGATGCAAAAACACCTAGCACCTACGAATATAATGTTAAAGTTACAGCAGATGTAGTAAAAATGTCTCATGCGGTTGGGGTGTCAGTTGAAGGTGAACTCGGTTGCCTTGGCTCTTTAGAAACTGGAGAAGGTGACAAAGAAGATGGCCATGGGTTTGAGGGTAAACTTGAGATGTCGCAACTATTGACTGACCCAACTCAAGCGAAGGACTTTGTAACTAAAACAAAGGTAGATGCGCTTGCTATAGCTATCGGTACGTCACATGGAGCCTATAAATTCTCTCGTAAACCTACTGGAGATATTCTGGCAATAGAACAAGTAAAAAAAATTCACCAAGCTATCCCAAATACTCATTTAGTAATGCATGGCTCAAGCTCAGTACCACAAGAATGGCTTAATGTAATTAGACAACACGGTGGCGAAATAAAAGAAACTTATGGGGTGCCAGTTGAAGAAATTCAAATTGCCATAAAGCATGGAGTACGCAAGATTAACATTGATACCGATATTCGCCTAGCCATGACGGGTGCTATTCGAAAATATTTTGACGAACATAAAGATCATTTTGACCCACGCCAATATTTAAAAGTAGCAAAAATTGCTGCCAAACAAATATGCATGGATCGATTTAATGCCTTTGGCTCAACTAATCAAGCGAGCAAAATCAAGGCAATTA
>CAITEL010000091.1 GCA_903891375.1 uncultured Neisseriaceae bacterium | reverse complement strand
TGCATAAAATATTTTTTTATTAACGATTTTTAAAAAAAATAAGATGACTTTCATAACTGTCCTTTAAAAAATTAACAAACATCTATTTTTATATATATTAATGGTTATAATACAAAAGTAAGGATTCTACTGCAAATTTAGATAAGTACACAAGTTATAATTTATAACCTAACGTGGCGAACCTCCATTGTTCGTTGCCCAATCTATTGGTATAGCTTTGCCCTATCACCTCATTATTTTTAGAAATTTTCTTCAACTCAATCGTGTAGTTAATATTCGATGCATTTCTGCTTCTGGCATCTTAAGGCGTAGATCTGTATACACCCCATACAACCGATTAAACAATATTCCAGCACACCAATCTGTTGTTATTGCCGCCATTATTATGTCTGTAATTTTACCTATAGTTTCTGGACTCCATCCATTACTGTTGTCACTTACTGATTTAGCTAAAAAATATGCTCCAAGGAAACGATATCTTGCAACAGATACATTCACCCCACCTGAAGTTTCGTAGCCCAACACCTGAATGCTTGATATCCCTAACAATAAACTACCTAATGTATAATAAAGCTCCTGTGGTTTTATGTTTTCTAATCTGGATAACTGTTGTAGCTTTGATAATAACGGCGCCACCAATTGAGCTTCCATTTGCGAAACTAAGTCGAACTTCTCACTTGCGCTACATACCTCTTGTGCAAAATTAGGTCTTTTCATTGAATCTAAAATTCTACTAAACGATACTTTAGGCACATTTTCTGCAAATAATTTGTTGTATACATTTTCATCAAAATTAGTGTATTGTTTTAATTGGTTTAAATATTCAAATTTTCCAACCATAGCATCGTCGGGAATATCAACCCCATACACTTTTAATTTATTTCTATGCTCCATTCTATAATGATCCGTTAAACTTTTCCCCAATTTCATTACAGCATCATTGCCATAATGATCTACATTATACTCACCTGTTTGTGCAACTTCTTTTACCTCTGGATTTAATAATTTCATTAGGTTCTGATTAAAAACATTATATCGATTATTGGCATTGACAGTAGTGCCTGGATTTAGTACCGTCTGAAGTATGAGGCTACGTAACGTTACGCCATCTTCTACGGCTAAGTTAACACCTTGTTTAGTTATTTGTGCAGCTAAAGCATTAGATAAGATATCGGCTATAATATTTGCAGCACTAAATTTACTTGACATTAGATTGTACAATCCTCTTGACAATTTCAATCCCCTAAGCATCTCTGCATCTATGCTTTGTGAGTTAGGTCCATCACAAACATAAAAACCATTCGAATCTGAAGGATTTATAGGATTTAAACTCGCTAATTCTGTTACATTTAGTAGCAATTCTTTATTTTCATTTGTTTCTATTATAAATACATTACTTGGATCATCATCCACTAAACTATAATCACTAAGATAGTTTTTAACTTTATCTAGTTTATCTTTTATCTTATTGTCATCACATGACTCATGTAGCTGAGTTATTTCATTACCACTTCGATAGGCCAGTGTAGCAAATACATGCGTCCAATATAAATCTGGAAAACCTTCCAAGCTCTGATCAATTTGAGCAATATTTTCTCGTAGATTATTTATCGCTTCACCTTGCTTTTGCGTAAACATCTTTCCCCAATTTAAGTGCTCTAATACTAATTTAACCATTTCTTCTGTATTTTCAGAAGACTCAGGTAACAGAAGTATACAACGATTCTCTATTTCTTTTCGCAATTCATAGTGGTAGTTTATTTCAGATAAGTCTGTTGCCATTTTTGTTATTAATTCTAGTTGACTCTCAGATGGCTCTACTTCAGTATAACCCATTAATCTCATAAACTCATTCTTCAAATTCCTATGTTTCGTAGTTGTATCTGGGTAACTCTTTATTATTTGTAACAATGCTGAGGTATGCTCTTTCAACTGAATATAATCTGCGGTTAATTTATTAACCAATACAGTACAATCTTCAGCATTTACACCAGATCTTAATAATATAAGTGCCAAACGTTCTTTCATCTCTGCTGGCATAATGTCTGATGCATTCATGATATTATTTATTTCTGATGTAATTGACTCATCAAACAAAACACCTAATGAGTTTATTAATACGTTCCGCAAAATCCCTGCTATTTTATACAAGTTATAAAAGATAACTTCTAAAATCAGATATCCATAAACCCCATCTATTAAAGCTCTTATAAAAAATAAGTGGGCAAATCACATGTCAAAAACTTTTGCTTTGTAGTTAATCGTTATGGTATAATCTCTGTAAGGTAAGGTTATTTTATTCAATGTTTAATGGTATAAATAGATGAAT
>CAITEL010000090.1 GCA_903891375.1 uncultured Neisseriaceae bacterium | reverse complement strand
GTGTTTTTTGTGGTTTTACTAGTGGGCGTTGTCCAGTAAATTTAGCTTTTATATCATCCTTTGTTACTTTATGTGTTGTATATTGATTTAATGTGTCAATAATAAAATTTATTTCACTAGGTTGTGCTTTAGGTTCAATTTCTGGATGAGCAATGGCAATATCAGTTGTACCGACCACAATCTTATTATGCCAAGGTAATACAAAAAGAATGCGTTTATCTATAGTTTTGGGAATCACAAGTGCATGCGGTGAGTTAAAAATATTTTTTTCAAAAACTAAATGTGTGCCCTGTGCGACTGTCACATTTTTATGGCAAATATCAGGTTCATCTAGATCTAAAATTGAATCCGTGAGGGTGCCTGTTGCATTGATAACTATTTTAGCGCTAATTCGTAAAAAAGTTGTATTAAGTGTATCTGTGGCATAAACGCCAGCAATAACATCGTTTTTGTTTTTGAAGAGTCCATCAACTTTAGTGTAATTAAGTGCGGTACCGCCCAATTCTTGAAAAGTACGAAGTAAACTTATTAGAAGCCTAGTATCATCAAATTGTCCATCAAAGTAGATTGCACTACCTAGTAGGTTTTTTTCTATTAAATCTGGGGCATTACTTAATGCAAGCGTTTCTGTTTTTGTTAAAAATTTACTTTTACCGATTTTTTTATTACCCGACAAAAAGTCGTATAGTTTTATTCCCACATAGTATTTTATTTTATCAAATTTAGAATAAAATGGCACTAAATATGACTGTGGTTGCGATAAATGTGGTGCATTCTTTAAGAATGTATAACGTTCATTTAATCCTTCTTTTACAAGAGCAAAATCAAGATTAGCTAAATACCTAAGGCCACCATGAACTAATTTAGTTGATTTTGAGGATGTGCCCTTACCAAAATCATAAGCTTCAATGAGTAGAGTTTTGTAGCCACGCGATTGGGCTTCTATGGCAACACCAAGTCCTGTTGCACCACCACCGATTACAATCACATCATGCATATTAACTCTCTATCCAATTACAAGAAAGTTTAACTGCTTTGTGCCACATATGCAATAATTTCTCACGAGTATTGTTTGACATATTTGGTTCAAACCTTTTTTCAATTCTCCATACAGATTCTAGTTCATCAGTTGATTGCCAAAACCCTACTGCAATTCCAGCTAAGTACGCAGCACCTAAAGCTGTTAATTCCAAACATTCTGGGCGTTCAACCACAGTATTTAGTATATCAGCTTGAAACTGCATTAAGAAATTATTTCTACATGCACCGCCATCAACCCGTAACGCAGACAACGTTTGTTTTGAGTCATTCTGCATAGCATTTACTAAGTCAGCTACCTGAAAAGCTATTGATTCTAGTGCAGCTCGTGCAATGTGTGCACTTGTTGTCCCGCGTGTAATACCAAGTATGGAGCCACGAGCGTACTGATCCCAATAGGGTGCTCCAAGTCCAGCAAATGCTGGTACCATAACTACACCACCATTATCAGGAACACTGGTAGCTAGTTGTTCTATTTCGCTAGAATCATGAATAAAAGTTAAGCCATCACGTATCCATTGAGTAACAGCGCCACCAATAAATACACTACCCTCAAGGCAGTATGTTCTTTTACCATTAATATTCCAGCCAACTGTGGTTAATAAATTATTTTGTGATAATTGAGAAGTCTCGCCAGTATTCATTAATAAAAAACAACCAGTTCCATAGGTATTTTTAACCATCCCAGGTTTTAAACATAAATTACCAAATGTAGCAGCTTGCTGATCGCCAGCTACGCCTGCTATTGGGATTCTTGAACCGAATAACCCAGAACTAGCCTCAGCAATCACACCAGATGACGGCACAATTTTAGGTAGTATTTCACGAGGTATATCAAGTATTTTAAGTAGTTCTTCGTCCCATGCTCCAGTATGGATATTAAAAAGTAGGGTACGTGAGGCATTAGATTCGTCAGTTACGTGGTTTCGTTTATTGCTTAGATTCCAAATTAGCCAAGTATCGATAGTTCCAAAAGCTAATTTACCTTCTTTGGCTAAGGTGCGTGCATTGGGCACATTATCTAAAATCCATTTGATTTTAGTTCCAGAAAAGTAAGCATCAAGTACTAGTCCAGTTTTTTGTTTAAAAGTATCAGCTAAGCCAGCTTGTTTTAGTTTGTCAATTATATCGGCGGTTCGTCTATCTTGCCACACAATAGCATTATAAATCGGAATCCCAGTTTCAATATTCCAAATAACGGTAGTTTCACGTTGGTTGGATATTCCAATGGCGGCTATTTCTTCACTAGTAACATTAGCTGCAGACATGACAAGTTTAGCCGTAGTTAATTGTGATAACCAGATTTCTGCAGGGTCGTGCTCTACCCACCCAGGTTGTGGAAATATTTGTGTAAATTCCTGCTGTTTAAGGCTAATTACTTTGCCTTGTTTATCAAACAATATTGCTCGTGAACTGGTGGTTCCTTGATCGAGCGCTAGAATATATTTATTCATATTTTTCCCCTAAATATCAAGAGTGTTTACTTTCTGCCTAACGTTAAGTCGTATATGATTGCCCCAAGAGTACCACCTAGGATAGAACCCAATAATGGGGCAATCCAAATTGTGGAGCCATTGGTTAAGCCATTATTAGCAAACCCCATAATGGCCACAAATAAACGTGGGCTAAAATCACGGGCTGGATTCATAGCGTATCCATGCATTCCGCCTAAAGACATCCCAATGGCAACAATTAAGCCACTAACGGCAAATGGGGCTAAAAATGGTGCTTTATCTGAAGTAAAGTGTTCTATTATAGATAGAATTGCAAAAACTAAAACTGATGTGGCTATAATTTCGGCCATAAAGCCTGGCATAAAACCGCCTACAGCAGGGAATGTTGTAAATATCCCAGCACTATGAGTTAGAGTTGGGTCAACAATGGCAAATTTAGCTTGATAGAAATAGTACACTAATGCCGCACCAACAAAGCCACCAAGCATTTGTGCAGGAATATATACCAATGATTTTTTTAATGGAAAACGCTTAGTGATGACTAGGGCAATGGTAATTGCGGGGTTTAAATGTGCTCCAGAAATTCGGGTGCTAACTAAGATACCTAAAAAAACACCTAGTCCCCAGCCAAAGGTTATATTTACATAACCACCTAAATTAAATAGGCTATTCATAGCACATACGCCATTGCCAAAAATTAAGATGAACATAGTGCCAATAAACTCAGCCATAAATTCTTTATAGGTGTTATTTGTTTTCAAGATTTTTTGCCCTCTCTAATCGTTTTTGGTTTGGCGTTTTGTTTAGTGGTCGATAAATTTCAATACGGTCATTTGCTTTTAGCTTATATGTAATTACATTTATTTTTTTACCAAAAACTCCGATATGTGATTCTGGATTAGTAAATAATGAGGTATATTCAGGGAATTCATTTTTTATGTTAGAGATGGATATTGCGTCAAGAACTGACATTCCATCATGTATCATAATATTATAGATTTTTTGTTTTTGTGGTGTAGCAAATGCTACCTCAATATTAAATTTTTCTATTACTGGATTCACGAGCTTCCTTAATAAAGCAATCAACAATATTTTTAGAGATATAGCTAAACACTGGGCCAATTATTTTTTCTAAAATCAAATTAGAAAATTTATATTGGAGTAAAAATTCAATTTTGCAACCTTTATCGCCTAAAGGTATGAATACCCAAGATCCATCTAAATTATGAAATGGTCCTTCAATAAGTTCCATTTCAATTTTTGAAAAAGGAGTGTTTGTATTCCGTGTCACAAAATGTGTTTTTACTTTTAAATATTCTATGTATACAGCACCTTCAGTAGTATTTGCATTTGTAGATCTAATCTCAGATTTTCGACACCAAGGTAGGTATTTCGAATAGTTTTCTACATCAGAAACCAGATTATACATTGTTTCGGCAGTAAAAGGTACGATAACTGTTTTTCTTATTTCTATCATTAGATACCTGAAGTATTTTATTTAGTAATTATTATCACAAGCATGTATTATACCAAACTTTTAAGCGATGAATATACAATAAAAATAGCGCCAATTCAACAACTCATTTATAGTTTTATTTATCCAGTAAATCATTGTTAAATATAAGTTTATCCCTATATTATCATTTCAACAATAATTTAATATAGGCAACAACTCAATGGCAAAAAACGTAGCAAACCCAGCAATTCCAGTTGAGGTAACCGAATCGCAGTTCCATGAATTTTTCTTGGAGCATATAAAATTAGGGGGTCGCGGACCCAAAATTAAGATACCACTTTATCGAGTTTTAAATTATATTTTGTATTTACTTCATACGGGTTGCCAATGGCATAAACTTCCAATTCAAAAAGATAACAATAACTTCCCTGAAATTAGTTGTTCCCAAATATTTAAACATTGCAAGCGTTGGATTATCAACGGCTCTATGACGAAAGCTTTTACTGCAAGCATCCAACGACTTCATAAGTCTAATCTGTTAGATACGGCGGTACTTCATGGTGATGGCACATCCACTACTGCTAAAAAAGGTGGGGACAACTTGGGGCGTAATGGTCATAAACATCACAAAGGGGATAAAGTGGTAGCCATTTGTGATCGTAACTGTAACATCATAGCCCCATTTATAACAGCGGCTGGCAATCGTAATGAAAGCCCATTGTTTCCTGAAGCATTTGCACCATTAAAAACCATCGTTAAATGTCTAGGTATCAATATTGCTGGGTCTATTATGAGTTTGGATGGTGGATATGATAGTGCTAGCAACAGAAAAATGATATTTAATGCTCAAATGATACCCAACATCAATGAAAACAAACGCAATCGTAAAACTCCAAAACGTGGTCGAAAAAGAATATTCAGTCAAGCTATTTATAAAGAACGCTTTCGTACTATTGAGCGTGTGTTTGCTTGGGAAGACAAATTTAAAAGACTATTACTTCGTTTTGAATTCATTAGCGAAATTCATTATGGATTAAAAACATTAGCATACACCATGATTAATTTACGGCATTTTTGTAGAATCTAGCACCAAACTCTAGAATACATTAACGATGGATTATTTTTTAGCGAGTTTATAGACTCGAGGGGTAGTCACGTTCTAAATTAGACATTTTCAACATAAAATCACCTACTTTCAATATATTCGCAGCATTTCCTTCGATTTTATTCAATAAATTTTAAAATGTGGAAATTTTTGAACTTCCGCTTAATTTTTTGTTTTCGAAACTAGAAATGATAATATAGGGATAAACTTATATTTAACAATGATTTACTGGATAAATAAAACTATAAATGAGTTGCTCGAAAAAGTAGTTGGCCAGTCCCAAAATCAATTTAGGCAAATAAGATAAAAGATTTTGGGGTATTTTTGTCATAGTGTGGCTATCTATGCTGGTAGGCAAAATTGGGATTTTTACGGTGGTGGCTCTACGCAATTTTTGTAAGATGAAATATTTATGTAACAACGCCGAATTTCTGTTTTAGAAACTAGAAATGAGTTGAATGAATATACAATAAAAGTAGTATAATGTTACCTTTAATGAATCAATAGATATTTTTTAAGGGATTAACATGAAAAAAATCTTAACTATAATATTGGCTGGCTCTTGTGTAGTCGCTTTTGCTGGTAACCCATATGTTGATGC
>CAITEL010000089.1 GCA_903891375.1 uncultured Neisseriaceae bacterium | reverse complement strand
TTTAATAATATGATAACCAAATTGAGACTTAACAGCAATTACTGTATATTGACCCTTTTTAAGTCCTTGAACTGCTTTTGTAAACTCTGGCACATAGTTTGAGCCATCAGACCAGCCTAAATCTCCACCCTTTACTTTAGAGCCTGGGTCTACTGAATATTTTTTAGCTAAATCAGCAAAGTTAGCACCTTTTTTTAATTGAGCTAAAATTGAATCTGCAGTTTTTTGATCTTTAACTAAAATATGCGATACTTCATATTGTTTTTGAGTAGCAGCTTGTGCTTTCATTTGATTGTATTTAGCTAACGCTTGAGCATCTGTTACAGTTCCACCAGCTTTTTCTTGAAGAAGTTGCGCATAAATCATCGGTTTAACTTCTTGCATTTTAGCTTTAAACTCTGGTGTGTTTTCTAAATTATCTTTATTACCCTCAAGTAATATAGCTTGTTGCATACCTATTGATTGTAGAATTTGCTTTTTGAATTGTGGGTTATTCATTTGAGACGCAGCCATTGGTGATGATTTTTTAAATTGATTCATTGTTTGATCAATAACCTTTTGGTCTACTGGTTTTCCATTTATATATACTGTCTCTGCAAATGCACTAGTCGTAACTAAAGCCGCCGACAATATCAATAAACTAATTAGCTTTTTCATATATATGTTCCCTTTAAAATTAAATAATTATAATAAGTGTACGTAAAAAATTAACAATTAAGCAAGATTTTAACAAATAATCTAACCCTGCGTCAAACTATTTATAATACATACCTAGATAAATCCTCAGATTTTGAAATTTCACCCAGTTTTTTCTCCACAAAAACATCATCAATCACAACATGTGGGTAATCTTCTGGGCTAAAAGAAATATCTTCAACCAATTTTTCTATTATTGTATATAACCGTCTAGCTCCTATATTTTCTGTCTTTTCGTTAACTTGAAAGGCAAATTCTGCCATTTTTGTAACAGCGCTACGAGTAAACTCAACTTTTGTATCCTCTGTTGCAAGTAATGCAATATACTGCTCAGTTAAACTTGCCTCAGTATCTGTTAAGATTTTTTCAAAATCACTAACTGTCAATGAGCTTAATTCAACACGAATAGGAAATCTTCCTTGTAACTCAGGAAGTAAATCAGATGGTTTAGATAATGAGAATGCACCTGATGCCACAAACAGTATGTGATCTGTTTTAATCATACCATATTTGGTTGAAACAGTAGTACCTTCAACTAAAGGTAACAAATCACGCTGCACACCTGAACGAGATACATCAGCATTGTTTGATTGTCCTTTTATTGCCACTTTATCTATTTCATCAATAAATACTATACCGTTTTGTTCAACATTTTTAATACTAGAAGATCTTATGTCGTCCTCATTAACTAGTTTAGAAGCTTCCTCATCAGTTAATACTGCCATAGCATCTATTACTTTCATTTTTCTTTTTTTCTTTTTAGTCTCAACCCCAGAATCAAACATTCCTTGAATTTGATTAGTAAGCTCCTCAAGTCCTGGTGGCCCAAGTAAAACACCAACATTAGCTTTTGGCATATGGACCTCAAGCTCGACATCTTTATCATTTAGCTTACCGTTTATTATCATCTCTCTGAATCTTTCACGCGTCACATTATCTGATGTATCTGGAACCATAACATCACCACTCATTCTAGCTGGTGGTAATAAAATATCTAACATTCTTTCTAATGCGAATTCACGAGCTTTATCGTAGTTTTCTTTCCGTGATTTTTCTCGATAATCTTTAACCGCCATATCAATGAGATCACGAATAATTGACTCTACGTCTTTGCCAACATAACCAACTTCAGTGAATTTTGTAGCTTCAACTTTGATAAACGGAGCCTCAGCTAGTTTAGCCAATCGACGAGCTATTTCCGTCTTACCCACACCAGTTGGCCCTATCATAAGAATATTTTTTGGAGTGATTTCTTGGCGTAATGGTTCACTTACCTGTTGTCTGCGCCAACGGTTTCTTAAAGCTACCGCCACCGCTTTTTTTGCCGCATTTTGACCTACAATATGTTTGTCTAATTCAGCCACGATCTGCTTAGGGCTTAAATGCATTTATTTTACCTTTAATATTTAATTTTGTGTTTCATATATTTTTGTTTTCATGAACTAATTACATGGGGATTATTTTTGTAATTTCAAGAGCAGGAGAAACAAATAAAAGGCTTAACTAATTAAATACAAACTTAAATAGCATGAGACTGGTTCGGAAAAATCCCCCCAACATACTATCACAGATCTGTATAATTTTGATTCCTCCTGTATGATTAAGTAGGTCTCGGTTTATGCGTATCATGGTATAATATGTGGTTAAATTATATACAATGGAAATATATTAATGGTAACTACAGTTATTAATCCCAGTGATTTTATTGAATCAATCGCTGATGGTTTACAATTCATTTCTTACTATCATTCAAAAGATTTTATACAGGCAATGACTAATGCTTACCAAAAAGAACAATCTAGCGCAGCAAAAGATGCAATTGCACAAATATTAATTAATTCGAAACTGTGTGCATTAGGCCATCGACCTATATGTCAAGATACTGGAATTGTCTGCGCATTTGTTACCGTTGGCATGGATATAAAATTTAGTGACACTAGTTTATCTATTGCTGATATGGTAAATAAAGGCGTAGAATTAGCCTATGCGTACCCAGATAATAAACTTCGTGCATCAATTGTGCGTGACCCAGCGTTTTCTCGAATCAATACAAAAACGAATGCTCCAGCAGTAGTGCATATTGATATGGTACCTGGTAATACTATTGAAGTGGAAATCGCAGCTAAAGGTGGTGGTTCAGAAAATAAATCAAAATTAGCTATGTTGAATCCATCTGATTCTATCGTTGACTGGGTTTTAAATACAGTTCCTCAAATGGGAGCAGGTTGGTGCCCTCCTGGAATGCTAGGTATTGGTATCGGTGGGACTGCAGAAAAAGCTGTGCTACTGGCAAAAAAATCATTAATGGAGCCAATTAATATACAAGAAATAATTCAACATGGCCCTCAAAATAAAATTGAAGAATTACGCATTGAATTATATGAGAAAGTAAATGCTTTAGGTATTGGGGCACAAGGATTAGGTGGACTAACCACAGTACTCGACGTAAAAATCTTGGATTTTCCGACCCATGCAGCCAGTAAGCCTATTGCTATGATACCCAATTGTGCTGCCACTCGTCATGTGCACTTTACTTTGGATGGAACTGGTGTTGCAAAATTTAACCCACCTAATCTTGATGATTATCCTGATATAGCAATGGATAAGTCAAAAGCAACACATAAAGTAAACATCAATAATATAAATAAAAATGATGTTAAACATTGGAAATCTGGAGATACAATTCTACTTAGTGGTAAAATATTAACTGGGCGAGATGCCGCACATAAACGTTTAATTGAAATGTTAAACAATAAAGAAAAACTGCCAGTTGACTTCACTAATCGATTCATCTATTATGTTGGACCTGTAGACCCTATAAGAAATGAAGTTGTGGGGCCAGCAGGGCCAACTACTGCCACAAGAATGGATAAATTTACCCGACAAATGCTCGAACAAACTGGTTTATTAGGCATGATTGGTAAAGCTGAACGTGGCGACGAGGCAATTAAAGCAATTAAAGATAATAACGCAGTTTATTTAATCGCCGTTGGTGGGGCTGCCTACTTAGTATCAAAAGCAGTTAAAACATCTAAAATATTAGCTTTTAATGATTTGGGCATGGAGGCAATTTATGAATTTGAAGTTGAAGATATGCCTGTGACAGTGGCTGTTGACTCAACTGGTAATTCAATTCATCAAACAGCACCTAAAATATGGGCTGAAAAAATAAAAGAGGTAAAATTTATATGAGTTGGTTAAGTAAAATATTACCCCCTCGAGTAAAAGAAAATGGCGGTAAAAGTAATGTACCAGAAGGTTTATGGTGCAAATGTGATAGCTGTAATGAAATTTTGTATCATACCGATTTGGATAATAATTTGAAAGTGTGCCCTAAATGTGATCATCATCATGCTTTAGGTGCACGAGAACGATTACATACACTTCTCGATCATGAAAGTGATGTTGAAATTGCAACAAATGTACTACCCATCGATATTTTAAAATTTAAAGATATGAAAAAATACTCTGATAGGCTTACTCAAGCACAAAAAAAATTAAATGAAAATGATGCACTAGTTGTTATGCGGGGAAAAATTAATGGTTTAAATGTAGTTATTGCGAGTTTTGAATTTAAATTTATTGGTGGCTCTATGGGTTCTGTAGTAGGAGAAAAATTTGTCCGTGGCGTACGAGAAGCCGTAGAACATAATTGCCCGTTTATCTGTATATCTACTTCTGGTGGTGCAAGAATGCAAGAGGGTGTTAACTCCTTAATGCAAATGGCTAAAACATGTGCCTCACTTACTTTATTAAGCAATAAACAATTACCATTTATTTCTGTTTTAACTAACCCTACTATGGGTGGTGTATCGGCTAGTTTTGCCTTTATTGGTGATATTACCATCGCAGAACCTGGTGCTTTAATTGGTTTTGCTGGCCCAAGGGTTATTGAGCAAACTGTACGTGAAAAATTACCAGATGGCTTTCAAAAATCTGAATTTTTACTGGAAAAAGGTGCCATAGATATGATTATCCGACGACATAACCTCAAAGATCAAATTTTTGAAATATTAAACTTACTCCTTAATAAAGAAATTTAAAACAAAAGGACTTGGATATGTTAAACGTAGGATTTATTGGATGGCGTGGCATGGTTGGTTCTGTCCTAATGGCACGTATGCATGAAGAACATGATTTTAAGAAAATTAATGCAGTATTTTTTTCTACTTCACAAAAGGGAAAATTAAGCCC
>CAITEL010000088.1 GCA_903891375.1 uncultured Neisseriaceae bacterium | reverse complement strand
TAAAAAGTATTATTATAATCAATCAAATCACCATCTCTCGATATTTTATAAATTTCAATTGGTAATTTAGATTTTTGTGTTATTTTATCCATTGTAGTTAACCAGTCATTACAATCTGCACCAACTAGTAACACGAATTTTTTTTCAAATAAATCTAGTATTGAACCAAATTTACCATTTTTTATTACCTGTAAATGCGGTGCTCGGCTACCAGGTAATGTTGTCGGTATATATTGAGAAGAACTAATACTTAACGTTGATGAATTTTCTGAACTAATTATCTCAGAATGATAAATAAAACCCAAATCTAAACCTAGACTATTTAGGTGTTTTTGTTGTTCATGTAGTTTTATTTTTAATAATTCATTATCGCCATTATGGATTGCTGTAAAAATTTCAGTATAACGTTTTGCGTTTTCAGTACTCCAATCAATATTTTGCTTGGCAATTGGTGCCCGCTCAGTGTAGTAAGTTTCTAATAGTTGATCTGATATATTATAATTAAGTACAAAAGCTAGTTTCCATGCTAAATTATGCGCATCTTGTATCCCCGTATTCATCCCAAAACCACCAGTTGGTGGTAATCTGTGTGCTGCATCGCCAACTAAAAATACTCGTTTTTTACGATAATTAGTTGCAATTTGTGCTGCCATAGTCCAAAAACTTTTACTGATAATTTTTACGTCTAAATTTGGCAAATCAACTAACCGTCTAACTTCGCTAACACAATATTCATCCGTATATGTTTCTCTTGAAACATCTTCTGAAAAACGTAATCCTATAATCCAACGTTTATCTCCATCAATTGACGCCAAAAATCCACCATACCTTGGGTCAGTGAAGAAAAATCCTATACATGGCCGATGTTTTGTCCATTTTGTTATATCAATTTCACAATATACACTACAAAATTGACCAAGATTATTGGATCCCATCATTTCAATATCTAATTGTTTTCTGATCATACTATGTGCACCATCAGCTGCTATTAAATACTGAGCTTTGACAAATACCGTTTGATTGGTTTTTCTATCTAATAATTGTACTACTACACCATTATCATCTTCTTTAAAGTCAACAAATTCTTTTTCAAACTGCACTTCTGAATTACCATTACTCAAAATAGCTGTGTAAAGAGAGTCTTCAACATGGTCTTGAGATACTAAACTTGCTTGAATTGGGCTATAATCAACCAAATCAGAGTCAATTACAGCTACTCTAGTAATTTCCTTGCCTTGAAATGATTCTGCCCATATAAAACGTCTAGCTTCTTTTGGTTGTTCATACTTCAATAATTCGGAACTATTGCCCCACAATTTAAACAATTCCATTGTTCTGGTATTAACACCACGGGCACGTGGATGAATGTTTACTCCATTGTGTTTTTCAATTACTATCGATTTTATCTTTTGTTTTGATAGTGCGAGTGCTAAACTTAAACCTACAGGTCCACCACCAACTATAATAATGGGTACATTCTGCATAATGGTCTTCCTTTTTAATATTAATGTCTTATATTTTTAAATTAATTACATGGCGGCTAAATAACTAATGATTCGCCATTAATGTATTGCGTTATAAATGCTTCATAATTTTGAGTATGCTGGTGTAATTGGTTATCATTTATTGTATTATCTGCTACAATAAATGGGTTTCTATACTCCATATTGCAGAATTTAGCCGTATATTCAAATGGCTTTAGTAGTTCTGGTAAAGTAAATCCTACTTCATTAGCGTAGCGCTCTTCACTGCCTCCAGTGGTAATACACAGCATAAATTCTTTACCGTGTAATTTATCGCCACCAACCCCGTAAGCAAAGCCAAAAGCCAGCACTTGATCTAACCATTTTTTCATTAAGGGCGTCGTATTAAACCAATAGAACGGAAATTGTAAGATTATTAAGTCATGCTCTTCCATTAATTTCTGCTCAGCTATTACATCAATATTATCATCAGGATATTTATTATATAAATTCGACACAGTAACTAAATCCATATCTTGGATTTTTTCAATTAGATTCTTATTCATTCTTGAATTTGAATAATCTGGATGTGCATAAACTACTAGAACTTTTCTCATAATACCTACCTTAAAAACAGTTACATCTATACATCGAAATATATCGATATTATATC
>CAITEL010000087.1 GCA_903891375.1 uncultured Neisseriaceae bacterium | reverse complement strand
TCCCAGCGTAGGCTGGGATCCAGCCATTGCCCTTATTAAATTTAAAGGACATAAATATCCTTAAATAAAATACCAGATAACATTTGTCTAGGTACTTACAATCTTCATATGGCTTCATTAAAGAAAGAAATTTAATATGTTAAAAAATAAATACTATGTAATTGATTTTGATAGTACCTTTATTCGTGTTGAGGCATTGGATGAGTTAGCTAAAATTGTACTGAATAATCATTCAAATAAAGATGAAATTATACAAAAAATCATTGGAATAACAAGTGCTGGAATGGATGGTGGCATATCAATAACTGGTAGTTTAGTAGAGCGCTTAAATTTACTCAATCCCAATAAGTCACAAATTAACGTATTAGTGCAGGAGCTTAAGCATAAAATCTCTAATTCAATAAAGCGTAATATTGATTTTTTTAAACAATTTGCAGATAATGTATTTATTGTATCGAGTGGTTTTAAAGAATATATTGTGCCTGTTGTTACAGAATATGGAATTAATGAAAGCCATGTATACGCTAATACATTTAAATATGATGCAGAAGATAATATCATTGGTTTTGATGAATCCAACCCATTATGTATGGAGCAAGGTAAAGCTATTGTAGTTAAAAATTTGAATTTAGCGGGAGATATTTTTGTTGTTGGTGATGGTATGACTGATTACGAGATAACACAAGTTGGCAATAACGTGCATTTTTATGCTTTTATTGAAAATGTGAGCCGTGAGAAAGTTATAGAAAAAGCTAATTATGTTGTACCAAACTTTGATGAATTTTTATATCAAAATAATTTACCAATGACTATTTCTTATCCAAAAAACCGTATTAAAGTATTACTCTTAGAAAATATTCATGATACTGGATTTAATTTATTGTATAAAGATGGATATACTGTAGAACGAATAAAAGGTAGTTTATCGGAAGATGAATTATGTGAGAAGATCAAAGATATTTCTGTGTTGGGAATTAGATCAAAGACGACAGTTTCAAAGCGAGTATTAGATTGTGCTGAAAAATTAGTGACAATTGGTGCATTTTGTATAGGTACTAATCAAATTGACTTGGACTATGCCACCACGAAAGGTGTATGTGTTTTCAATGCGCCTTATAGTAATACAAGGAGCGTAGTAGAACTAGTAATTGGTGAAATTATAATGTTATTCAGAAAAACTATACAGCAAAGTAATAAATTACATGATGGGGTATGGAATAAATCGGCTGAGAATAGCTTTGAAATTCGTGGTAAGAAATTAGGAATTGTTGGCTATGGCAATATTGGTTCACAACTATCGGTTTTAGCCGAATCATTAGGTATGCAAGTATATTATTATGATGTTGTGGAAAGATTACATTTAGGTAATGCTAAAAAATGTGATAGTTTAGATGAGTTATTGCAGGAGTCTGATGTAGTGACGCTTCATGTTGATGGTAGACGTGAAAACGCTAAATTAATTGGAGCTTACGAATTTTCATTAATGAAAGACAATGCTATTTTTATTAATTTAAGTCGTGGGCATGTGGTTGATATTGAAGCATTAATTACTAATTTAAGAAATGGTAGGTTTCTTGGGGTGGGTATTGATGTGTTTCCTTATGAACCTAAGAATAATAAAGAAGAATTTATTAATGAACTGCGGGATTTTGATAATGTAATACTCACGCCTCATGTCGGTGGAAGTACTGAAGAAGCGCAATTAAATATAGGTGATTTTGTAGCAAGACGCATTATTAATTATGTAAATATGGGCGATACAACTCAAAGTGTTAATTTGCCAGTTGTGCAGTTACCCTTATTAAAAGATGCACATAGATTAATTCATATTCATGAGAATGTACCAGGGATCTTAGCGCAAATCAATCAGTTATTTGCTAAACATAATATAAATGTGCTATGGCAATCATTACGTACCAATGAACAAGTCGGTTATATTATCACTGATATAAATAAAACCTTTGATAAAGAATTGATTAATGAATTAAAACAAATAACGCATACAATTAAATTTAGAGTACTATATTAAATATGTTGAATCAAATTTTAAAACCTAAATATATTTATATAGCTTTAATACTCTACACTGTAACAGCATATTTTTCCATGGGGCATAATAGTCCAGATGAATACTATCAAATTTTAGAATTTGCGGCATATAAGTTGGGTTTTGGTGACCCTAAATTTTTAATGTGGGAGTATCATGCTCAAATGCGTTCAGCATTGCAACCATTAATGGTGGTTGGCATATATAAAATTTTATCGATAATATCCTTGACTAACCCATTTTTTATTACGTTTATAACAAGATGGTTAAGTGGGTTATTATCGCTACTAGCGGTATGGGTATTCATTAAAGCATTTATTTCGAGTATCACAATAGAATCATTTAAAAAATGGTTTATTTTACTATCGCTATTCACATGGTTAGTTGTGTATAACGGTATTCGTTTTTCATCCGAAAATATTTCATCTAAATTATTCTTACTCGGATTTTCTTTAATATTCTTACCAAATATTCGCCAATCAATATGGGTATATATGGGTATTGGGCTACTATTGGGATTATCCTTTATAGCGAGATTTCAGGTTGGGGCATTGATTTTAGGCTTGGTTTTATGGCTGGTAATTATTAATGATTTATCAGTAATTAATGGAGTAAATAAAAAAGTCATTACGCTAGATAAATTGTTTATGTTATTTATGGGGATGGGATTTGCTATTATTATTGGTGTTTTTATTGATAAATGGTTTTATGGTAATTGGGTGTTTACAGCGTGGAATTACTTAAACATGAATCTATTTCAGGGTAAGGCGGCAACTTTTGGTGAAGAATCATGGGGCTTTTATTTTTTAGTTGCAACATTATTACCATATGGACCATTGTATGTATTTAGCAGTATTTATTGTTTAATTTATAAATTTAAACATCCAGTAGTATGGATTACGCTTTTATTTATATTTCTTCATGTGCTTATTGGTCATAAAGAACTTAGATTTTTAGTGCCAGTTTTATGTTTTATGCCACTTTTAATCGTTGATGCATTTGAAAATTTGAGAATTAGATTCGATTTTAAATTTAGTATGTTTTGGCGAAAACTTTGGAAAATATCTTGGCGATTTAATTGTTTTTTGGTTATAATTGTTGCGTTTATTCCATCGGCGATACAGTTACCATTATGTAAAGCTATATATAATAAATATAGCACACCAGTTCAGTTTAATTATATTACTGAAGGTGGTAATGAGTTAGATTTTTATAAAAGATCGAATGTAGATTTAGTACAAATTAAACACGTGGATGAATTAAAGTGCGTAATAGGGAAAACATGTTTAGTAGCTCTTACTTGTCAACAAGTTAGAGATAATAAAGTATTTGCTGAGCAAAATAAAATTATATATAATAATTGCCCTGCATGGCTATTAAAATTAAACTTTAATGGCTGGTTGGATAGAACAGCGATATATGACATATTTGAAATAACAAAATAAGGAGTAATTAGGTGTATTATAAGCGACATATATTTTTTTGTGGAAACAAAAAAACAAATGAAACAGGATGTGGTTTTTTAGGTGTAGATGAAAGCTTTGGTCTTGCAAAAGAATATCTAGTAAAAAAAGATTTATGGGGTGAGGGTAAGATACGTGCGAGTAAATCTGGATGCTTGGGGCGTTGTGCTGATGGGCCAGTTTGTGTTGTTTATCCTGAAGGTATTTGGTATACTTATGTTGATATGGAGGATCTAACTGAAATTATTGAAAACCATATTATAAACGGTAATATTGTGAATCGGTTGCAAATATGAATGAAGAACGCCCAAATCCAGAAGAGTTACTTGCGAAGATAAAGGCAAGTGAACTAGAAAATAGTCGTGGGAAATTAAAGTTATTCTTAGGTGCTGCTGCAGGAGTTGGTAAAACGTATGCAATGCTAAACTCTGCCCGTGAACTTCTTGATGACGGCGTTGATGTTGTTGTTGGATATGTAGAAACACATGGGCGTCAAGAAACTGAGTTATTAATTCCCCAAAATATAGAGTATATAGCATTAAAAGAAATAACTTTTAAAGGAATAAAAGTTAAAGAATTTGATGTTGATTTGGCATTAAAGCGAAAACCTCAAGTTATTATTTTGGACGAATTGGCGCATACGAATGTGCTTGGTTCACGCAACAATAAACGTTATCAGGATGTATTAGAGTTAATTAATGCTGGGATAGATGTTTATTCAGCATTAAACATTCAGCATATAGAATCATTAAATAATATTGTGGAACAAATCACACAGGTAAAGGTGCATGAGACGGTTCCAGATTCTATAATTGAGACAGCACATGAGGTTGTCTTAATTGATATACCAGTTGATGAACTGATTGAACGCTTGAAAGATGGTAAGATTTATCCACCTGATAGAGCAAAGAATGCTTTAGAAAATTTCTTTCGTAAAGGTAATCTAACAGCATTACGTGAATTATCTTTAAGAAAAACCGCTCAAAAAGTAGATAAACAGGTGTTGGAATATAGAAATAAACAAGATATAGCTGATGTTTGGGGTAATAACGATAAATTATTGGTGGTTATTGAGCCTGGGTATTCCCGAGAAAAAATAATCAGAAGTGCGAAAAATATTTTTGATAAGGGTTTTAGTGCTTGGTTTGTAGGGTATGTAGAGACTCCTGATTTTGAAGAAAAATCCATGCGTGAAAAACAGCGAGTACTAGATTTGTTGGAGTTAGCCAAACAGCTAGGTGCTACGTCAGTTAAACTAATAGGTGTTGACACATCGATAGCTATAGCTGATTTTGTTATTGAGAATAATATAAATACGGTAATGTTAAGCCAGTATCGGTTATCACTTTATTATAAACTATTTGGTAAGTCATTGGCGGAAAAATTAAGTGAGCTAGTTCCAGAGGTAAATTTACATTTTGTGACTGATGAGCTTCAAGATGATACACGGGAATACAATAAACGACTTATTCAACATAAAAAACCAGACTATTTTAAATATCTCAAAAAGACATTGCACTTTAGTGTTCTTTTCGGTGCTTTAGGGATGGCTATACAAACTTTCTCTTCTATGATAAACAACGAGAATATTCTCATGATTTATTTATTGTTTATTATTTTATCTAATCCTGGGCGAGGTAAAATTTCAGCGATCATTTCAGCTACTATTGCTGCGTTATCGTTCTGCTTCTTTTTTGTGCCACCAAAATTTTCTTTTATGATTGCGGAAGGTCAGTATATTGTAACTTTTATATGTATGGCAATCATTAGTGTCACAATTAATGTAATAAATGGAAACTTGCGTTATCAAATATCAGAATTAACTAAAATAAAATTTAGAAGTGATATTTTACAAGAGGTGAATCAAAAATTTGCCAAAGCTATGGTTGAAAAGCAAATTTATGAAATAATCCCTAATTATTTTGTGAAAATTTTTAATGCGAAATTTATGTTATTAATCCCTAATTTAGACGAAAAATTATGCTTAAAATGCGGCAGTACCTTAGCAGGTTATGATGAAAACGTGGCTAGTTGGGTATTTAATAATGGAAAAAGTGCAGGTTTAAATACGAATACCTTTGCTACGAGTAATATACTCTATGTGCCAGTTTTTTCTGAGGTTCGAGTGCGTGGGGTATTAATTATTAATCCGCAAAATAAATTTCAATTTTTCTCCCCAACTATCCAAACTATCTTGAATAATTTTGTGAGTTTAGTTGCTTACACGTTAGAGAGAATACATTTTAATCAAATTGCCTTACAAACTGAGTTAGAGTTACTTCGTCAGGGAATTAAAAAGTAACGACGATACCTATACTTGGTATGCTCGAAATTTGAGGTTTTTGATAAGTGGCGCCGTGTACAGTAGTACATCAGGATGGAAATCAAAAACCTCAAATGATGGTCGTGCTAAGTATAGTTGGGGAGGTGAATAATAATCTCCTTAACCCATCGTGAAAACTTATCACTAACCATATTAGCGATATTCACAACTGATGAGTGCTCATGTTTGGTTTTTGCTATGCCAGTTGCCATATTGGTTATACTAGATATTCCAAGGACATTTATTTTATAATAATTAGCCATAATTACCTCAAACACTGTTGACATACCAACGGCATCAGCGCCCATTAATCCAAAGGCTTTGATTTCTGCTTTTGATTCATAAGTTGGGCCAGATACACCAATATAGACACCTTCTTGATGGGGTATACCTAACTCATTACCAATTTTTTTTGCCAAATCAATTAATTCATAGCTGTATGGTTCTGTTTGATCCAAAAATCGTGGACCAATATGCTCATTGTTTTTGCCACGGAGTGGATGGGCGCCTACCAAGTTAATATGGTCATTAATAATCATTAATTCACCAACATTAAATTTAGGGTTTATTCCACCAGCGGCATTACTTACAATTAAATTTTTTATACCAAGCAAGTGAAACACAGTAATTGGAAATGTAACTTGTTGTGGCGTATATCCTTCATAATAGTGAAAACGCCCTTCCATAATTAAAACAGTTTTACCGTCGGCAACTTCAGCGATGGTCAAATTACCTTTGTGTCCAACCACATGACTTTGCGGAAATGAGGGAATATCTTGATATTTAATTGTTTCTAACACTCGCACAATTTGAGTGAAATTACCTAATCCAGAGCCTAAAATAACGGCCGTGGTAGGAATATCTTCTTTAAAATGTTGGTTTATGTATTCAGTGGCAATTGTAGCCTCATTAAATAGGATGTTATCCAATTAGTGTCTCCAAAATTAAAAATTTTATTTGCTAATAAGAGTAAGATGAACCAAAGACGATGATTCTATACTCGAAGTATTTGAGCCTTGGGCTAGGAAGAGTTTTAAAAAAAGCGACGCCGTGTACAAAAGTACATAAGTAGTTTTTTTTAAAACGCTGACAACGTCCAAGGTTCAAAGACGATGAGTATCATAGGGTGAAGTTTTCACCGAGGTATACCTCTTTAACTTTAGGATTATTAACTAAATCATTAGGTTGCCCACTAGCTAAAACATTACCTTCGCTAATTATGTAACCACGGTCACAGATGCGTAGTGTTTCTCGGACATTATGGTCAGTTATTATTACCCCGATGCCTTTTTCTTTTAAAAACACAATAGCTTTTTGAATATCACTCACAGCTATGGGGTCAACCCCAGCAAATGGTTCATCAAGTAAGATGAAGCGTGGGTAGTTAGCTAAGGCTCTGGCTATTTCGCAACGCCTACGTTCACCACCAGATAGTGCCATAGCATTCACATCACGTAAATGTTCAATGTTTAACTCTTCCAATAATCTATTGGTTTCAGTTTTTATTTTTTTTGTTGTAAGTTTCTTTAATTCTAATATGGCTCGAACGTTTTCTTCAACAGTCATTTGTCGAAAAATAGAAGCTTCTTGTGGGAGGTAACCTAAGCCTAATTTAGCACGTTTATGGATGGGTAAACTTTTAATGTTTTCGCCATCCAGATAGATATCCCCACCATCACTGGCCAGTAACCCTGCAACCATGTAAAAGCTAGTAGTTTTACCTGCGCCATTTGGACCAAGTAAACCAATAATCTCGCTACTTTCAACATGAAACGATACGTCTTTAACAACCACACGGCTTTTAAATTGTTTTCGTAAATGTTTTACATCAAGAACGCTAATTTTATTTTCCATTATTGATTTGATCCAAAATTACAGTTACACGTCCAGATTGTTTTTTACTAATTCCACTTGCGGGTATGCCAGTAGCACTATATATTTGTGATTGGGTGTTATAGGTGATTTGTTCTCCAGTAATATTATCTTTACCTTTTTTTATTTTTGCCCTACCTGTTAGCACAGCAAGGTTTGTTTTTGAGTTATAGGTGAACTGATTGCATTGTCCCGTAACTAACTGCCCATCATCTTGTTTTTGTGAAAACTTCACTGGGGAGCCAAATAAAGTTACAATATTTTCTTGATCACTATCTTGAGATGCCACACCTTTATCTGCATGTACCAAGATTGAACCTCGGGTAATTATAACATTACCAGTAAAAACAGTTGTCATACTTTTTTGATCAGCTGTTGCATTATTTGCATCAATTTGCACTGGTTTTTCGTTATCATCTTTGAGGGCAAAAGAATTATTGATTATTCCAAAGAATAAACACAATAAACTAATTGTTAAGCACGTGTGTTTATGTAGCATAATGAACCCTTTAAATATTATTTATTATAAATAACTCTAACTTTAGAGTTGATAGTTAAAAATTCTTTATTTTTTTCATAAATAAACCCGTGACCTGTAATTACCGAGTTATTTTGCACGGCTTTTACATCTTCATTGCTTGAAAAAACATTTGTGTTTAAATTTAAATCAATATTCTTACCATAGATTTTAATTATTTGTAATGGGTTAGGATTATTCACGATTAAAATTGCATTTTGCC
>CAITEL010000086.1 GCA_903891375.1 uncultured Neisseriaceae bacterium | reverse complement strand
TCTATGTGGGTGCTGTTAGTGGGAGTTTCCTTGGCGGATATCTGCTTAAATTTTTTGGTTGGCAAATAACTTTTTACTCTGCTGCATTTGCTGGTTTTATGGCTGTTTTTGTTTATTCTATTGGTATTTTTAAATACAAATTAGTCGACAAACGTAAATTACACCCCAAGTTTTCCGATTACTTCGCAAGTTTGATTGGAATCATAGCTCTTGGTGTAATATCATATTATGTATTAGAATCAGAGTTTCTATCTATCTTTTATTATGTTGTAATTGCAGTATTCTGCCTATCATTCATATCTTATTGCATCATTAAACATCGTGGTGTACAGCGTACTAAATTAATTGCATTTTTATTTTTAGTTATCTTCGCCGTTTTTTATTGGGCAATTAATTTTCAACAGTTTTTTTCATTAAGCCTGTGTATTGAACGCACATGTCATTTGAATGCACCTGCGAGCTCTTTCCCTGCTATTGAATCACTGGGAATAATTATTTTTGGCCCACTAATCAATATAGTATGGAGTTTCTTAAAATCCCGAGGTGACTCTATTTCAATACCTGCAAAATTTAGTTTAGGGTTTTTATTTAATGCTTTGGGGTTCTTAATTATTGCTATTGGATTATGGTATGCTAATTTACACCATGCTTATTTAAGCATATGGATAATAGTTTTAGCATATACCTTAATGGCCATTGGTGAGTTAAGTTTATCGCCAACAAGCCTTTCGATGGTAAGCACATTAGTACCAGCACATCTGTCATCTGTTATGATGGGAATCTCATTACTTACTATTGGTTTTGGTGGTAAACTAGCTGGACTACTTGCCAATGATTCCATTATAACCAAAGCACATCAATCTTTAACTGTAATCAAAAGTATCTATTTACATTCTTTTTTAATGTATTTTTTAATTAGTATTGCTATATTTATAGCACTAATACTACTTACTAAATCTATACGTTAATTAATCTCTCAATAATATAAGGATAATTATGACAACAGCAAAAACCCCTGAAAATTTCGAAAAAGCTATTGAAAATTTGGAACTCATTGTGAACCAAATTGAAGGTAACGAAATTGCCTTGGATGTTGCTCTCGAGAAATATCAACAAGGAATCGCTTTAATTAAATTTTGTCAAGCAAAGCTCACCGAAGCTGAACAAAAAATAAAAATATTAGACCCAGAAAGTGCCACCCTAAAGGATCTAACTATAAATGAGGCCTGAGTCTTTACATAAACAACTACTCACAAATGTAGAAATCGCTATTGATAAGGCTTTAGCAGATAACAATAACCTCACTATATTAATTGATGCTATGCGTTATTCGAGTTTAAATGGCGGTAAAAGAATACGTCCTTTATTAACTATTGCTGTTGGTCTAATATTTGAGGCTAATCTTGATAGTTTAGTAAAAGTTAGTACTGCTGTAGAGTTTATTCATTGCTATTCTTTAATTCATGATGACTTACCTGCTATGGATAATGATGATTTACGTCGTGGACAAGCCACATGTCATGTAAAATACAATGAAGCTACTGCCATACTAGCTGGAGATGCTCTACAAAGCTTAGCTTTTGAACTGTTAAGTAATGACGCTTTAGATTTAACTAGCAATACAAAACTAAAAATCATCAATTTACTAGCCAAGTCTTCTGGAGTAGAAGGTATGGCTGGTGGGCAGGCTCTTGATTTATTAAATACAGGAAAAATTATAACCCAAGTACAATTACAACAAATGCATAATATGAAAACTGGGGCATTAATTAAATGTGCAGTTTTATCTGGATACCTAGCTTCGAATCAATTTAGTGAATCAACTTATAATAAATTAGAAGATTTTGCAATTAAATTAGGCCTTTTATTCCAAATAATTGATGATATTATCGATGTTACTAGTGATACGTCTAATCTAGGTAAAACCGCACATAAAGACACCACTAACCATAAAGCCACTTATGTCACTATCCTTGGTTTAGAAAACTCGCAAAAGTATGCTAAAACGTTGTACTTAGAAATTAAAAGTATACTTGAACAGATTCAAACCACATGGAAGCAACAATCTAAGCTGTATACGTGTGGTACATCAGTGATTTGTCAACAAACAGGTTATGTGCATATGAATGGGTATACTATTGAAAAAAATTTAAATGCAGAATTTTTACTCTACCTAGTAGATTTAGTGTACAATCGCAACAAATAAAATTATTTGAGAAAAAATTATGACTCTATACCCTCTGTTGGATAAAATTAATTCACCTAGCGATTTACGTAATATGGAACGCTCGTTGTTATACCCGCTATCTAAAGAATTACGAGAGTTTATTATAGAAAATGTTAGTAGTACTGGTGGGCATCTCGCCTCAAACTTGGGAAGCATAGAACTTTCTATTGCGCTACATTATATATATAAGACTCCTGATGATTTACTGGTATGGGATGTTGGACATCAATCTTATTCGCATAAAATATTAACTGGTCGCCGTAACAAAATGCCAAGTCTTAGGCAATTTGGCGGTTTAGCCGGGTTCCCTAAACGTGATGAAAGCCCTTATGATACATTTGGGGTTGGACACTCCTCCACTTCTATTTCAGCCGCACTTGGTATGTCCATAGCAAATAAAATCAAAGGAAAAAGCAATAAAGCTGTAGCCATAATTGGTGATGGTTCAATGACGGCTGGACTTGCTTTTGAAGGATTAAATAATGCAGGATGGCTTGACTCTGATTTACTCGTTATTTTAAATGACAATGAAATGTCCATCTCCGAAAATGTTGGGGCTATTAGCCAGTACCTGTCTAAAATACTTGCGGGTAGATTTTATAACACGGTAAAACAAACAGCAAACAAAGCCCTCAGCCTAGTGCCATCAGTACAAAAAATCGCTCACAAAGTAGAAGAGCATGTTAAAGGTATGGTAATGCCTAGCACTATGTTTGAAGAATTTGGATTTAACTACATTGGCCCAATTGATGGGCATGACCTCGATGAGCTGGTGGATACACTAACACAAATAAAAAAGCTCTCTGGCCCACAATTTTTACATATAGTTACCAAAAAAGGTCAAGGATATAAACTAGCAGAAAATAATCCCATTGGATATCACGGAGTCACAAAATTTAACCCACTTGAAGGAATGAGTAATAATAAAAGTGTCGCAAAACTTACCTATACTCAAGTATTTGGTAAATGGTTATGCGATATGGCAAAAACCGAAATGGATTTTTTGGCAATAACACCAGCAATGCGAGAGGGTTCTGGGATGGTCGAATTTGCCAAAGCATATCCTGACAAATTCTATGATGTTGGTATCGCAGAACAACATGCCATAACATTCGCAGCAGGAGTTGCTACACAAGGAATTAAACCCATAGTTGCAATTTACTCTACATTTTTACAACGTGGCTATGATCAACTAATACATGATGTAGCCCTACAGAATTTACCTGTTATGTTTGCTATAGATAGAGCTGGCATTGTTGGTGCAGATGGCCCCACACATATTGGTGCATTTGATTTATCATATTTGAATTGTATACCAAATATGGTAATAATGGCACCTGTAGATGAAAATGAATGTTACCAAATGTTATGGACTGCATATAAAACTAATAAGCCATGTGCTGTTCGATATCCACGAAGCACTGGAATTGGAGCTACAATAGAAGAAAAGATGACTATCCTCCCTATTGGCAAAGGTGAGATAATCCATCCAGGGCGCAAGATTGCTATTTTAGCTTTTGGTACACTGATTCATCCAGCACTTGAAGTTGCTAAAGAATTAAATGCAACATTGTGTAATATGCGCTTTATAAAACCACTAGACACTGCGCTTATACATGAGATGTATGCCTCACATCAATATATTGTAACAATTGAAGAAAATGTCATCACTGGTGGTGCAGGTAGCGCAGTATTACAAGTAGCACAGCAACTTGGCTTTACCAATAAAACACTCAACTTAGGCATAGCCGACGAATTTATCGAACATGGTGATCAACCTACATTACTACAATTATGTAGACTTGATAAAAATGGTATCTTAACATCTATTCAACAATTCATCGAAAAGGAAATATCTAATGTTAAACCTTGAACAAATGAAACAACTAGCTGGCGAGTCTGCAATTAAATATATTGAAGATGGCATGATTGTTGGTGTTGGAACAGGCAGTACTGTTAAGTATTTTATTGAGAAATTGGCAACTCGAAAAAATGATATAAAAGGCGCTATTCCTAGCTCAGAACAAACAGCCACATTATTAAAACAATATAATATCCCAATTCTAGATTTAAATAGTTCGGGAATTATCGATATCTATGTTGATGGAGCTGATGAGATAAACCATTATTTAGAAATGATAAAAGGTGGCGGAGCAGCCCTCACCCGTGAAAAAATCATTGCTGCTTGTGCTCGTAAATTTATCTGCATTGCTGATGAATCAAAGTATGTAGTAAAATTGGGCACATTCCCCTTACCTGTTGAAGTAATACCGATGGCTCGAAGTTATGTTGCTCGTGAAATATTAAAACTTGATGGTGCTCCAGATTTTCGTACTGGAGTGGTTACGGATAACGGCAATGTTATTCTTGATATTCATAACCTTGATATTACACAACCCATGGACTTAGAGGCAAAAATAAACAATATTGTTGGTGTAGTTACAAATGGACTTTTTGCCAAACGTGGGGCTGATGTGCTTCTCTTAGCTAAAAAGGATGGTTCTCTTGATGTTATAAATGGGGAAACATATGTCAAATAAAAGTTTATTAGCTACAGTTGATTTAGGTTCGAATAGCTTTCGATTATTAATTGCAAAAGTTACCGAGAATGACACGATTCAACCTATCGATCAAATTAAAGAAACCGTACGCCTTGCGGCTGGACTTGATTCGAATAATAATCTGACACCTGAATCACAAGAAACGGCACTAAACGCATTAGCTAAATTTAAAGAACGCTTGGCTGGTTTTAATAAACATCAAGTACGTGTGGTTGCAACATCCACACTGCGTGTAGCTAAAAATTCTGCCGAATTTATATTAAAAGCAAATATAGTTTTGGGATTTGATATAGAGGTTATTTCTGGTAATGAAGAGGCTCGGTTAATTTATATAGGTGCAATGCACTCTATAGCATACAACCAAGAAAAACGCTTAGTTATTGATATTGGCGGTGGCTCTACTGAGTTTATAATTGGTCATGGTTATGAACCATTAATTCTTGAAAGTGTTACTATCGGGTGTGTGACTTTTAGTAACCGCTACTTTCCTAAAGGTGAACTTAATGAGATAAACTTTAATAATGCCATTTTTGCCGCTCAAGGTAAAATTCAAGCTATGGAGCATTTGTTTACCAAACATGATTGGGTAGAAGCCATTGGCACATCTGGAACTGCGAGATCGG
>CAITEL010000085.1 GCA_903891375.1 uncultured Neisseriaceae bacterium | reverse complement strand
CATGATGATTAATTTTGGTTCAATTGCGAAACACTATGCCAAAAATACGTATAGTGAATTTATTCATTTACCAATTGAATTTGGTTTAGTTGCTGATGGTCATCGGCCAGTTTCTGAAAGATTTAGAACTCTTTCTGATGAATTATTATTAAAAACGCTTACTGATTTAAAAATTAAATATACTGTTATTGGCGGATCAATAGAGGATCGTTTGGATAAAATCATTAAACTCTTTGGTTTTAAAAAGCTTATGTCATTTGATCAAGCCCTAGCACTTGCGCATGAAGACATTGCCACGACATTTAGAGAAATCGAACGTGTTGAAAAATTGTATTATGGAAAGAGCTTGAATAATGGAGAGAAAGAGTGGTTATGAACCAATTTAATATTTTTTAAAGAATAAAGTTAAATAATTTATATGGAAATACAAAAATGAGTTTAGATACAAAAAAAGATACATCGAATGGTATCCTTTTATTTACAATTTTACTGGCAGTTTTTATTGTGCCTATGGCTTTATCAGGAACTGGTATTATATTACCGGCTATTGGGCAAAGTATGGGTAGTAAGATTAATATAGTTTCATTACAATGGGTAGCTCCGGCATTTAATTTATGTTTTGCAAGTTTCACTTTATTATGGGGAGCATTTGCCGATAGATTTGGTCGTACAAAATCCTTTACGGCTGGATGCTTACTCTTTGCTATAGCGTCTATCATTTCTGGGCTAAGTTCTAATGGGTATTTATTAGATATAGCTCGCGCATTGGCAGGGATTGGTGCCGCAACAGTTTTTGCATGTGGCCCTGCTATTTTATCAAATACTTTTTCAGGGCATGCTTTAACTAGAGCTTTTGCTTTATTCGGATCTGTTGCCGGAGCTGGTGTTGCTTTTGGACCTACTTTAGCCGGTATTTTATTGCATATATTTGGTTGGCAATCTGTATTTTATACGCATGCAATAGGGCTTGCTTTGGTAGTCGCACTGAGTTTTATGTTTAAAGAAAAGAAGAATTATCAAGCACATACTGTTAGCTTTGATTGGTTAGGTTCGGGATTATTTGTTGTTGGATTATTTACTCTGATGTTTACTATTGTGCAATCCTCACAATGGGGGGTATTGAGTTTACCAATCATTAGTATTTTTGCTGGTGCCGTTATTCTTTTTGCATTATTTATTTATCGAGAAAAACATTATCTTGCCCCAATGTTACATTTAGAAATTCTCAAAAATCCAACTTTTCTCGCAATGACAATGGTGCCTGTAGTATTAGCATTTTGCTATGTGACTATTATCCTCTATTTACCGATCTATTTAATGAGTGTTTTGCATTTTAACCCATTAAATGCAGGAATTGCAATTATCTTATTAACTGGACCTGTTTTTGTACTACCTTTTTTATCGGCTAAGTTAATTCGCATTGGATTAACCCCAAAAACAATTATCACTATTGCAATGGGGTTTATGTTATTTAGCATATTTTCTTTGCAGATTATAAATCCTCATTCAACACTTTTAGCTCTTGCTATTCCTATGTTAACAGGTGGTATTTCTATGGGCTTATCCTTTGGAACAGTTGATGGAATTGCATTAAGTACTATTTCAGAAGAAAAATCTGGTATGGCGGCAGGGTTACTCAATACATTTCGACTTGGAAGTGAAGCGATTGCAATAACTATCTTTGCCTCTATCTTTACTACTAGTTTATATAGCCATTTATCATCTATTGGTGGAGCTTTGGTAGGTGTAGATTATTTATCAGCATGGTTAAATGCTATTGCAGCTGGTCATATTGATCTTAATTTGAATTCTTTTGGAGTAAATGATGCATCCAAACAAACTTATGCAACACAACAAGCCATTATCGGCTTTGATAAAGCTTTTCATGTTACGTTATGGGTTATGGGTGGAATCGGGGTTGTTTTAACAGCTTGGATTTTAAATTTATTAAAATCATCTAGTAAAAAGTTACTTACTAGTTAATGCTGGTTATGATATAACGAAATACTCATATGTTTACTTTGTTTAATGTAAACAAATATTCCCAATGTGGGTGTTTTGAAAAACAAACGAAAATCTTTGAGGTTTCAGGTTAGAAGGCTAGTATG
>CAITEL010000084.1 GCA_903891375.1 uncultured Neisseriaceae bacterium | reverse complement strand
CTTGCTAAAAATTCATTTGCCGAGAAAGTGCTTGCTTGAATATCTAAGATATTGTTAATCCAATTTGTGGTGCGTTGGTTGGCTGACATAAATACGTCATCGTCTTTATGTTTTAGCCAATGGCTTATTATTCCATTTTCGGCAACTTCTTCCATTGCTGTTGTTCGTATATGAATTTGTAGTGGTATTCCTTGTGGTCCCATTAAGGTAGAATGCAGTGATTGATAACCATTGCTTTTAGGTATTGCTATATAATCCTTAAATTTGCCAGGAAGTGGCTGGAATAAGCTATGCAATACGCCAAGAGTAAGATAACAATCACGAATGGTGTTGAGAATTATTTTTACTTCGTATATGTCATAAATTCGATCAAATCCTTGATTGCGTCGAACCATGCGTCGATATAAATTGTATATTGTTCGTTGTCGATAAATAAAATCTGCTTCAATACCATTTGATTTTAATCCACCACGAATACTATGTAATATACTTTCAATTATTGGTTTTCTATTTTTTTGGGCAACATCAACTGCTTTTGCTAATACTTTATAACGTATTGGGTATAAATATTTAAAACTTTCATTAGCTAGTTCTAGGTGCACACGATGTAATCCAATTTTATTAGCAATTGGAACATAAATTTCCATAGTCTCCAGCGCTATTTTGTGTATTTTTTCTGGTTTCATTGACGAAAGCGTTAATATGTTGTGCAATCTATCCGCAAGTTTAATTAATATTACACGGATATCCTTTGCCATGGCTAATACTACTTTTCTAAAGTATTCGGCATGAGCAAGTTCTTCAGTTTCAAAGTTAATTTTTTCGAGTTTAGTTACACTATCCACTAGTTCTGCAATTTCTTGACCAAATATTTGTTCAATATCTTCGCGTGAAACTGCAGTATCTTCCACGACATCATGCAGTAAAGCACTGGCTATAGTTGCCATGTCAAGGTCCCAATTGGCAATTATAGTGGCAACTTCTATTGGGTGAATTATATAAGGTTCACCACTTTTTCTTTTTTGTGAAAAATGAGAATGGCTGGCAACATCTAAGGCACGTTTAATGGTGTCTATTTCCTTACTATTAAAATTGCGTTTAACACTTTTTAATAGTAATTGTTTTTTTTCTTCTACCAATTTCTGATAGTCACCATACTCAAATTCCATGTTTTTTTTATTCCAAAGTATTTAGAATAGACTTATTGATGTATTTTGCTGCCACTTCACGCAGTGCAATGACAGTTGGTTTATCGTTTTCATCATTAGTTAAAAAAGAGTCATCGCCATGCTCAAGTTGACGAGCCCGAATCGATGCTGAGAGAGTCATATCAAAACGATTATGAATTTCGTCCATACAATCTGATACAGTAAATCTTGCCATAATTAAAAAATCCTTAAAAAAATAAAAATAAAGTAGTACAGAGCCAGCCGTGTTTAAATAGTATATACGTGAGCACGGGCACAAACTGAGGTTTCTGAGGAGCGACGCCGTGCGCTTGAGTACATCAGAAGCGAAAGCGGAAAGCTCAATACATGCCAATGTTGAGTATACTATGAGTTTCTATATTCAGAAACTATAGCATATATTTCTTGTAGTGCATTGTCAAATTGATCATTAACAATTACATAGTCAAATTTATGTGCATGCGATAAGTCTTCTTTAACGCTTGCTAGTCTTTTTTCTATTACTGCGCTTGAATCAGTATTTCTACGGATTAATCTATTCTTTAATTCTTCTAAACTTGGTGGTTTTATGAAAATCATTATAACATTAGGCATTAAAATTTTAACTTGTTGTGCACCTTGCCAATCAATTTCTAAAATAATGTCATTACCGTTATCAATAAATTCATTTATAGTATCTATATTAGTTCCATAATAATTACCATACACTTCTGCATATTCGAGAAATTCATTATTAAAAATCATTTCTTCAAAATTTTTCTTATTGATAAAATAATAATCAATGCCGTCAACTTCACCAGCTCGTATCTTTCTGGTTGTATGCGATATTGATATTTTTAATTTTGTGTCTAGCTCGCATAATGCCTTTACTAAAGAAGATTTACCAGCGCCACTTGGTGCTGAAATTACAAATATGTTTCCTGTCACGTAAATTTTTCTCCAAAGAAGACCAAAAGTGCGTTAAAATTGCCACCTTGATTATCATTATTTTTTAACGGTATACTCGAACAGATTCAAAATCCAATGCTTTGT
Organism: uncultured Neisseriaceae bacterium; assembly: GCA_903891375.1. Taxonomy (GTDB): domain Bacteria; phylum Pseudomonadota; class Gammaproteobacteria; order Burkholderiales; family UBA11063; genus Aquella. The sequence continues at coordinate 9,055 of CAITEL010000084.1, read as the reverse complement.
TCCACGATGACGCCAACTGGTAGTAAGTTGGGAGTGTTGCAACAAAATCGGAACTTAAATATAAAAAGAGTATAAGTCTTAAATTATACCATAAACTACATATTACAGTAAGGTAAAAAATGTTTATAGATTCACATTGCCATTTAAACTTCTCAGAGTTGCAAGAAAACATAGAAACATATTTGTTACAAATGCAAGAAAACCAAGTTGATTATGCGTTATGTATAGGGACGCGTCCAGATAATTTGGAGGCCGTAGTTAAAATAGCAACCCAATATCCACATATTTTTGCTACAGTGGGGGTACATCCCGACGAACGCTGTGAGGATTTTGATATTAATCGAACCTTATTGGAGAAATATTTAAGTAATCCTAAGGTTGTAGGTATTGGAGAAACAGGGCTTGATTATTATAGAGTTATTAATGAAGATATGTCATGGCAACATGATAGATTTAGGTTACATATAGATGTTGCTTTATCTGCGGGATTACCTTTGGTTATTCATACCAGAAGCTCTATTGATGACACGATACAAATTTTAAAGGATAACAATGCGGATAAATGTGGTGCTGTTATGCATTGTTTTACTGAAAGTATCGAAAATGCTAAGAAATGTCTAGATTTAGGTTTCTATATATCTATATCAGGAATCGTTACTTTCAAAAATGCCACAGCTATTCAAGATTTGGCCAAATTTGTACCAATGGATAGGTTATTGATTGAAACTGATTCACCTTTTTTGGCGCCAGTTCCATTTCGTGGAAAAACTAATCATCCAGCATTAGTTAAATATACTGCACAGTATATTGCGGATTTAAAAGAGATTAGTTTAGAGGCACTTGGGTATCAAACCTCAAATAATTTTTTTACGTTGTTTAATAAAGCTAAGAAGGAAGTGTAAGTGCTCAATATATATAAAATTATTGCCATAGATGGTCCATCTTCTTCGGGAAAAGGTACAATTGCAAAGCTTGTTGCTCAAAAGCTAGGCTTTGATTATCTTGATTCTGGAGCAATATATCGTGCATTAGCATTGTTAGTAATAAAAAATGAGTTAACTGTTGAAAAAAACCTGATGCAAATTGTATCTTTAATTACAACAATGAAATTGTCATTTACTCAAGATGGGGTATTTATCGATAACGAAAACATCAGTGCTAAAATTCGTGAAGAAAAAACTGGTATGATGGCATCAATTTTAGGAAAAAATGGATTAATTCGTGAAAATTTATTAAATTTTCAACGTTCTTTTGCTCTGAAAAATAATTTAGTAACAGATGGTCGTGACATGGGTAGCGTAGTGTTTCCACAAGCCATATTAAAAATTTTTTTAACTGCATCAGCAGAAAAAAGAGCACAAAGGAGATTTAACCAGTTGCAATTATTAGGGAAATCTGTTAAAATGGAGTCTATTTTGCGTGATATTATACTTCGAGATGAGCAGGATAGTAATCGAGAGGTTGCGCCACTTACTCATGACAGTAGATATAAACTGTTGGATAACACCTCTTTAACGATTGAAGAATGTGTGAGTAAAATAGTTACGTGGTATAATGATACAATCAGGTGTAGTTAGTAATACAATTTTGCTACTAACTATGTTTTAAAACTTTTTTTTGGTTATATAAAATTTATGGAAAATTTTGCAAGTTTGTTTGAAGCACATTTAACGCAAGTGGAAATGCGTGAAGGTGAAGTAATTAATGCTGAAGTTGTCGCTATTGACAATAAATACGTTACTGTTAATGCTGGATTAAAATCAGAGTCAGTAATTGCGCTTAGCGAGTTTAAAGATGAGCATGGCGAACTTGAAGTTAAAGTTGGAGATACTACACAGGTAGCTATTGAAGCTGTTGAAGATGGTTATGGTGAAACCAGACTATCTAGAGATAAAGCTCGTAGAATAGCTGCATGGACAGAATTAGAAACAGCATTAGAAAACGGTACTGTATTGGCTGGTCCAATTTATGGCCGTATTAAAGGTGGTTTAGGCGTTGTATACAAAAATGTACGCTTATTTTTACCTGGTTCTTTACTTGATGTACGCACAGTACGTGATTTTACTCCATTTGAGGGTAAAGATGTTGAGTTTAAAGTAATTAAAGTTGATCGTCGTCGCAATAACATTGTTATTTCGAGAAAAGCGGTATTAGTTGATAGAAATGGTGAAGACAGTAAAGTTATTTTAGAAAAAATGCAAGAAGGTAATATTGTAACGGGTATTGTTAAAAATATCACAGACTATGGTGCATTTGTTGATCTTGGTGGTATTGATGGCCTATTATATATTACTGATTTATCATGGAAACGTGTTAAACATCCGTCAGAGGTTTTAACTGTTGGCCAAGAAGTTCAAGCAAAAATACTACGTTTTGATCAAGAAAAACATCGTGTATCATTAGGCTTGAAACAATTATCTGAAGATCCATGGGGTGGTATTTCTGAGCGTTATCCTGTTGGAACTCGCCTATTTGGTAAAATCTCAAATATAACAGACTACGGTGCATTTGTTGAAGTTGAAAATGGTATCGAAGGTTTAGTTCATGTGTCAGAAATGGATTGGACTAATAAAAATGTTAACCCATCGAAAGTGGTTAAATTAGGTGATGAGGTTCAAGTTCAAATTCTTGAAATAGATGAATCTAAACGTAGAATTAGCTTGGGTTTAAAACAGTGTAAAGCTAACCCTTGGATTGATTTTGCTGAAAAACATAAAAAAGGTGACCATGTAACAGGAACAATTCGTTCTATAACTGATTTTGGTTTATTTATTGGTTTAGATGGTGGGATTGATGGTTTAGTTCACGTGTCTGATATTTCTTGGACAGTTTCAGGTGATGCTGCAATACGTAATTACAAAAAAACTCAAGAAGTAACAGCGGTTATTGTCTCAATTGACGTAGAAAAAGAAAGAATCGCTCTAAGTATCAAACAACTAGATAATGATCCATTTGGCTTGTTTGTGACTAACCACGATAAAGGTTCTATTGTAAAAGGTACAGTTAAGGCTGTTAATGCAACGGAAGTTACTGTAACTTTAGCCGAAGGAATCGAAGCTACTCTTCCAATTAAAGAAGCCTCAGCAGAAAGAATTGATGACTTAGCTAAACTATTCCCAGTGGATAGTGAGGTAACCGTTATGATTTCTAATGTTGATAAGAAAAATAGAACTATTAATGTTTCTGTTAAAGCTGTTGATGCTAAAGAAGAAGCTGAAGCTATAAAAAAAGTAAAACAAGCAGAAAAAACTTCAGGAACAACTAGTTTAGGTGCACTATTACAAGATAAGTTATCTCAAGAATAGGTCGTGTAGTATGAATCGTTCTGATTTAATTCTTAAATTATGCGATTTGTATCCCAAAATGACTAAAAAAGAAATTGATAACTTAATTAAAACTCTTTTTAGTAATTTGGTAGACAATATCGCTGAAGGTAACCGTATTGAAATACGTGGGTTTGGGTGCTTTTCCTTGAAAGAAAGAGCTGCTGGAGTTATTAGAAACCCAAGAGATGGGGTAACCATTTCATCTGATGACCCTCGGCATGTTGTGTATTTTCGAGCAGGTAAAGAACTTAAATCTCGTGTAGATGTTATGTAAACCTTATCATTTATAAAAAGCCCATATGCATTAAAACATATGGGTTTTTTATATCATGTGAATTATTTAGTAAAACACAATATATTGTGTTTTTTTTTCTTGATTTTATGATATAATACACTATATATAGTGTTTTTTAAGAAGAGTAATAAAGCGTGTTAAATTTTTTTCGACGTAAGAAAACCGTACCAGTACAAGAAAATGTTGTTATAGAACAAACAACATTAGACTCGGCGATAGTGGTAAATAATGATGACATAGCTCTAACGTCACAAGATACGGTACTAAATAGTGCAAAGTTGAGTGATGTTGATGAAACAACGCAACCAGAAATAAATGAAGAAATATTGCCAGCAGTAATAACTGAAACTGTGGTTGCAGATAATCCTAAGCAAAAGTCATGGAGAGAGCGTTTAAGGTCTGGTCTAGCCAAGACACGAGATGGGTTAGGTAAAAAATTACTTGGCGTTTTTGGTGGTGGCAAAATTAATGAAGAACTCTATGAAGAGTTAGAGTCAATTTTGCTGTCTGCTGATGTGGGCTATTCTGCCACAACTGAACTATTAGATAAAATTCGTAAAAAAGTTAGCCTTAAAGGATTAAAGGATGGGGTGGAGCTTAAGGAGGCATTAAAAGATAGTATTGTAGAGTTATTAACGCCAATTGAAAAACCACTGATAACGGATGGACATAAACCATTTGTCATTATGATGGTTGGCGTTAATGGTGCAGGTAAGACTACCTCTATCGGAAAACTAGCCAAATACTTTCAAACTCAGGGTAAATCGGTGATGTTAGCTGCTGGTGATACATTTAGAGCAGCTGCGCGTGAACAATTGTTAGAGTGGGGTAACCGTAATAATGTTACGGTTATTTCACAAAATGGTGGTGACTCAGCGGCAGTATGTTTTGATGCTATAAATTCAGCTATTGCAAATAAAATTGATATTGTGCTAGCCGATACTGCTGGGAGGCTACCAACACAGCTTAACTTGATGGAAGAAATCAAAAAAGTTAAAAGGGTTATTGGCAAAGCATTGAATAATGCGCCACATGAGATATTATTAGTATTAGATTCAAATATTGGTCAAAATGCGTTAAATCAAGTAAAAGCTTTTGATGACGCTTTGGGTTTAACTGGATTGATCTTAACTAAACTTGATGGTACAGCCAAGGGTGGGGTTATTTGTGCCATTGCTAAAGAGCGCCCAGTATCATTGCGTTTTATTGGTGTGGGGGAAACAATTGATGATCTTCGTCCATTTGAGGCTAGGGACTACGTAAACGCACTCTTCGAATAACTACTTACTTGTGCATGAATTGTGTATGTGAGTAGTTGTGCGATTAATACATCGAGTATGGCTACGCTGTAAGTTACTTAATAAAGGATAAAAAAAATGAATACAAATACTGTAGTTGCTGAGGTAAGTTTACCTGAGGATCTAATTTCGAATGAAACAGGTAGAGTTAATATTGTGGATAAACGGATTATTAATGGAACTACTGATGTGAATCAATTAGTGCCATTTAAGTATAAATGGGCATGGGAGAAGTACCTTGCCTCTTGTGCTAATCATTGGATGCCACAAGAAGTTAATATGCAACGTGATATAGAATTATGGAAAAATCCAAAAGGTTTAACGGAAGATGAGCGTACCATTGTTAAACGTAATTTGGGCTTTTTTGTGACTGCAGACAGTTTAGCGGCGAATAACATTGTACTTGGAACTTATCGGCAGATAACAGCACCTGAGTGTAGGCAATTTTTATTACGTCAAGCATTTGAGGAGGCAATTCATACACATGCATATCAGTATATTGTGGAGAGTTTGGGTTTAGATGAATCTGAGATTTTTAATGCGTATCATGAAATTCCGTCAATTCGAGATAAAGACGATTTTTTAATCCCGTTTATTAACACATTAACTGATCCTAACTTTAAAACTGGAACTACGGAAAATGATCAAACTTTATTAAAATCATTAATTGTATTTGCCTGTATTATGGAAGGTATCTTTTTTTACGTGGGCTTTGTGCAAATTTTGGCATTAGGTAGACAAAATAAAATGACGGGTAGTGCTGAGCAATACCAATATATTCTCCGAGATGAATCAATGCACTGTAATTTTGGGATTGACTTAATTAATACAATTAAATTAGAAAATCCAAAGTTATGGACTGACTCTTTGAAAAAAGAGGTGGTAGAATTATTTCGTACTGGTGTTGATTTAGAATATGCATATGCCGAAGACACTATGCCAAGAGGTGTACTGGGTTTAAATGCAAATATGTTTAAAGATTATTTGCGTTTTATTTGTAATCGTAGAATGCAACAAATTGGTTTAGAACAATTATTTCCTAATGCGACCAATCCTTTTCCATGGATGAGTGAGATGATGGATTTGAAGAAAGAAAAGAATTTTTTTGAAACTCGGGTAATTGAATATCAAAGTGGTGGGGTGTTAGATTGGGATTAATTCATGCAGGTAAATGAGTTATACGAAGATATTATAGAAAGAATGCCTAATTTTAAAGTTAGGTCTAGCCAATTTGCAATGATTAAAACCATTGATGAATGTATTGGTGCTGTTGATACTGACAATAAAGATGGACATAATATCTGTTTAGTTGAAGCACCAACTGGTACTGGTAAAAGTTTGGCATATCTGGTGGCTGGAGTATTAAATGCACAAAAATTAGGTAAAAAATTAATAATTAGTACTGCAACCAAAACACTGCAATCGCAATTAATTGAAAAAGATATCCCTAATTTTATCAAATATAGTGGAGTGAAATTCAGTTATGGTTTGGCTAAAGGTCGGTCTAATTTTTTGTGTCCTTATCAATTAGAGTTATCTTATACGGATATTCAACCGGATATGTTTCTTGATACCGCCAAAACCCAAGAAAAATTATATGAATTGTCGCAGTTATTTTCAAACAACAAATGGAGTGGTGATTTAGATTTAATGCCTGTTAAATTTGAAAAAAAACTTAAATCCTTAATTACGACAGATAAAGAACGGTGTTTAAATTCTTCTTGTCCATATAATGAGAAAGATAATTGTCGCTGTCCATATTTTAGAAATCGTAATGAGTTAAAATATGCAGATGTTATTGTCACAAATCATAGCTTATTATTGGCTGATATTGCTTTGGGTGGTGGGGTTGTGTTACCAGTATCCCCTGAGAATTATTTATTATGTTTAGATGAGGGGCATAGCTTTGCAGATTTAGCCATAAATAGTTTTACTGAAACATTTGAGTTAAAACATTCTCTGACATCCTGCGACCATCTAGCGCGGCTAATTTATAATCCTCAGACTAAACTTTACCTGTACGCTGTAGATATTCCTTTGTGTGATAATACTTTCAAACTTGCTAGTGATTTAAGTGAAGCATTAGATAAACTGCTATTTATTTTGAACCAAAATACGCATCTGTTTAGCGAAAATAGATTGATGTTAAATGATTATTTGGTCTCTGGAGTTGAGGTATTCAAAGAACATTTTGTAAATTGTGCGTTTATTGCTGGTGAGTTATATGCTAGGTTAATTAAAATACAAGAAAAGCTAAAAGAAAAGATTAAAGATGGTACGGATTTTGTTGTGGAAGCAAATCTGAACAAATTAGGTTTTTACGTTGCTAACATTGAAAGTGTATTGGCGACGTGTCAATATATGATCAATCAGGACGATTCACGTTATAATGCCAATGCTCGTTGGGTTGAAGTTAAGCAAATAAAATCAGATATTGAGTTTGTTATTAGTTCGTGTTTAACACATGTGGGTAATATGTTATTTAATCGGTTGTGGAGTAGAGTATATTCAGCAACGATTACCTCGGCTACTTTGGCTGTTGGGAGCGACTTTAAATACTATCAGCATAAACTGGGGTTAAATTTATACCCAAATGTGGTTACTAAAAAATTGGATACAAGTTTTGAATATACAAAACAAGCACAGATTGTTGTGCCTAGATTTAATTCTACACCTGATTTTGCCACTCGCAATGAATTTACTAAAGAATTAGCTAATTATTTAACTAAAACTATTGATTATGATGATGGTTATGGTACTTTGGTATTGTTTTTTAATAGAGTCCAATTACAAGAAACACATGCTTTATTGCCTCTTGATTTACAAAAACGTGTTTTGTTACAAACTGATTTTTTAAGTAATCAAAAATTAATTAATGAACATAAAAAGCAAATAGATAATGGTAAACCGAGTATTATTTTTGGTTTAAACTCATTTGCTGAGGGTGTTGATTTACCATCTTTATATTGTATTCATGTTATAATCACCAAATTACCGTTTGATACACATAAAGACCCATTAAATATGGTGCAAGAGTATTGGCTAAAGTTTGAAAAGAGTAATTATTTTATTGAAGTATCTTTACCTGAGACGTGTATTAAATTAATTCAAGCTGCTGGAAGACTAATTCGTGATGAATTAGATTATGGGCAGTTAAGTATTTGTGATTCTCGGGTTATTACAAAGAATTATGGGACGATGTTATTAAACTCATTGCCTAATTTTAATCGAAAATACAATAAAGATTTTATTAATGAGTCATATCAAAAGATATGTAATGTAAAAGAAAAGAGATAAGCATGTTATATTATATGGAAATGCTTGGTGCATTCGTATTATTTATGTTTTTAGGGTTAATGTTCAGCCCATTTTTGGGTGGTTGTTTTATGATAATGCTAGTACTTTTTTTATTAGGCGGATTTATTGTATTTTTTAGTATAAATTTTATATGGTTTTTAATTGCTGGTTTGATATTTTATTCGTGTGGATGGGTAGTTAAATTCTATCGTTGGCATAAATTACCAGATATGCACAAGTATTTAGAACAAAACCCACAATGTAGATTGTCACATGGTGTGGCATGTAATCATTGTAATTCAGATAATATAAAGCATACTGGATTATTTAATCAAAATAGTCGTTGGCGTTATTATACATGTAATAGCTGTGGTCATACTTTATATAGATTTATGGTTTTATAGGAGTTATAAAATATGCAAAATGCATTTGATTTGCATGATGTTGATTTTTTTGCTTGGACACAACAACAAGTAGCATTAATTAAACAAAAAGCCTTTGGAGAATTAGATTTGTCGCATTTGGTAGAGGAAATAGAAAGTATGGGAAATCAAAATAAAACTGAATTAAGAAACAGGTTGTCAATATTACTCATGCATCTTTTAAAATGGAAATACCAACCAGAATATAAAGGAAAGAGTTGGTATATGACTATTGTTCAACAACGTTTAGATATAGTAGATTTGATCGGCGATAATCCAAGTTTGAAACATTTTTTACCGGAATTGTTTGAAAAAGGGTATAAGAAAGCTATTTCATTAGCCGTTGCTGAAACTGGAATTTCTAAAAGTGCACTACCATCAGAGTCAGAATGGAGTATTGAGCAAGTCATGGATGAT